>JBLMYN010000378.1:0-8346 GCA_050258305.1 Actinomycetota bacterium | reverse complement strand
CGAATGAGACCTTCATGCCAACGATTGTTCTGAATTTCTTAAACGGGACCAGGTTTGGAGCCGAACGCGGTTTCCCACAAGGACGCGGAGATACGACGGTGGTGCTGGCCGATACAGTGAGCTGGATCAGCGGACGCCATTCCTGGAAGTTTGGTACCGAGTGGCGAGATTTTCGCAACAACAATTTTGGTGGCGACCCAGGACAGCTGGTTTACGACACGTTGGCCAATTTCGAAAATGATACGGCTGGTTCCGCCGCCCGGACCGTGGGCAACGTGGCCAATCGCATTAACCAGGCGGGGTTGGACTTCTTTGCGCAAGACAGCTTTAAGTTCAAACCGTACCTTACTCTGGAACTCGGGTTACGTTATGCCTGGAATATGACACCGTCAGAAGCGCAAGACCGGTTTACGGCCTTTGATCCGGCCACGCTCTCCCTGATTCCGGTGAGCCAGCCATACGCACAAAACAACAAGAATTTCCAGCCACGAGTCGGTTTTTCGTATGACGTGTTCCGCAATGGGAACACCATTCTGCGTGGCGGCTATGCTTATCAGGTTGATCAGCCCATTACCGGCTTTGTCACCGGCTTGAGCTCAAATCCGCCTTTCGCGTTGCCGGTTTCAGTTTCTGCCGCGACGACAATCAGCGGTCTCGCAGGTGTGTTCAATAGTCCAACACCTACATCAGTTTCGCCAACGACGATCAACCCGGATTTCAGGAACGCTGATGTGCAGTCCTGGAATCTTAACATCCAGCAGCAGATTGGCCGCAGCGCGGCCCTGATGGTGGGCTATTTTGGCAGTAAGGGAACTCATCTGGAGATTGACAGAAACATCAACCAATTCACCACCTTCGGAAATTCAGCAACCAGGCCATTTACAACTCTTTCACCGAGCAGTCCGATTCTGCCGGCAACTGGATTGGGAAACATCACAGAGCTCGACAGCAGTTCCAATTCAAACTACAACGCTTTGTGGGTGACGCTCGACAAGCATTTGTCGCACGACCTGCAATTCAACGCCTCCTACACCTGGTCGCATTCCATTGACGACGTCTCTCGCAACCGCAATGGAGTCGTGATTCCGGACAGTTTCAATATTGGCAGCGGGCGCGGCAGTTCCGATTTTGATGCGCGGCACCGTTTCGTGGTCAATGCCATCTACAACCTTCCGTTCAAAGGGAATCGTGCGATCAGTGGATGGGAGGTTGCTACGATCGTGAGCGCTCAGACCGGAAATCCGTTTACGATTGTAGTCCCGAGCTCAAGCATTACGGGCGTCGGCAATACAGTTACGCCAATCGTGCTGGGGCCGATCAAAGTCAGCGGCAATCCCCTGGGACAGTGGATCGTGCCCACCGGAGTTGACGCGCTCGGGAATCCATCTTTCGATAACACGTTCCAGATTCCAACCGATACACTTGGTAACCTTGGCAGGAACAGCATCTACGGCCCGGGTTTTGCGGATGCCGACCTCTCTCTGGTAAAGAATACGAAAGTCACGGAGAAGATGAACTTACAGTTCCGCGTGGATGCATTTGACGTGCTGAATCACCCGAATTACGGACAACCGAGCCGAATCCTGTCGCGCGTAACCGGTACCCCGAAGCAAATTGGTTCGCTCTTCACAATCAACAGTACCCGCTTCACGACGGGTGACTCGGGGTCGTCAAGACAATTACAAATGGCGCTGAAACTGCAATTCTAGTTACAGCTCCGCTGCACGACTAAAAAGCGCACCGGCTTTGCCGGTGCGCTTTTACGTTATCGTGAAAATTTAAGGCCAGTTACTCCGCGGTGCGCACGCTTTCCTTGTGCTCGTAAATCGATACGCTCTTCACGTTCACGAATTCGCGGATGCCGTGATAACTCAGTTCGCGGCCGTAGCCGGATTGTTTAACTCCGCCAAACGGGATGCGCGGGTCGGACGCCACCATCCCGTTGATGAACGCCAGACCGGCCTGAATGTCATTGATGAACATCTCGCGCTCGCCTTCATCGTTGGTCCAGGCGGAGGCGCCCAGGCCAAACTTGCTGTCGTTGGCGATCCGGATCGCATCCGCCATACCATCGGCATAGAACAGGGAAGCAACAGGACCAAATAGTTCATCTTCGCAAACCGGAGAGTCCGCGGGGATGTCCGCAAGCACGGTTGGCTCAAAGAAGTTTCCTTTGCGGTTCAGGCGCTTGCCGCCCAACAACACGCGCGCGCCCATCTTCACTGTCTGTTGAACCTGCTCTTCGAGCGTTTTCAGCCCGTCCTCGGTGGCCAGAGGTCCAACATCAATAGCCGGGTCCATGGGATCACCGACCTTGAGAGATCTCATGCGCTGAATGAACTTCTCTTCGAATTCGGCAGCAATCCGACGGTCGACGATGAAGCGTTTGGCCGCGATGCATGATTGCCCGTTGTTGATCACGCGCGCCTGCACCGCCGTTGCAGCAGCTTTGTCCAGGTTTGCGCTGGCCATAACGATGAAGGGATCGCTGCCGCCCAGTTCCAGCACTGTCTTCTTGATCTCCTTGCCGGCCGCTTCAGCAACGCTGCTTCCCGCGCCTACGCTGCCGGTGAGAGTGACGGCGGCAATTCGCGGATCGGCAATCAGTTTTGTTACTCGCCCAGAGTCGATCAGGAGGGTCTGAAAAGCGCCTTCCGGAAATCCGGCGTTGCGGAAGATCTCCTGAATGGCAAGAGCGCATTGCGGAACATTGGATGCGTGCTTGAGCAGGCCGACGTTGCCCGCCATCAGCGCCGGAGCGGCGAAACGAAAGACCTGCCAGAAAGGGAAGTTCCAGGGCATCACCGCCAGCACCGGGCCGAGCGGCTGATAGCGCACAAAACTGCGATTCGCGTTGGTAGTCGCCTGTTCTTCGGCCAGGAAGCGCTCGGCATTTTCAGCGTAATAACGGCAGCCAAAGGCGCACTTTTCCGCCTCTTGAATTGCTGAGGCCAGCGTCTTGCCCATCTCCTGCGTCATCAGGCGGCCGAAGGTCTGCTTCTCCTGTTCCAGGATCTCCGCGGCGCGGGTCATCATCTCAGAGCGCTTCTTGAATCCCAGTTTGCCAAGAGAAGGGAAGGTGTCCTGCGCAAGCTGGAGTTTCTTCTCAACCGTCTGATCGCTATCCTGCTCGTAGTCCCGCAGCAGCTCTCCTGTGGCTGGATTGATGCTGGCCAGGATGGGTTTTGGAAATTCCACCGCGCGCTCTGCCGTCATGATGCCCGCTCCTCTCTCGAATCAATCTTGACTGTCAGTTTATCGCTAATTTAGATGAATAAAACCAGCGCGCCGTGCCCTGCCCGGGCACGGCGCGTGATTTCTTCATGCAACTGAAGTGGACCAGAGTCCTGCTGCAGGATCTTCGGATCACCGCCTTACCCCGCCCCCGCGCGGTGGACCACTTCGCGTGGCTCCTCCGCGGGGCGCCGACATGCGCGGACCGGAAGAGGGGGAACGCGGCGCTGACGAGCGCGGGACTGAACCACCACCGAACCGTGGCGCGCTCATGCGCGGCGGCGGGCTGGTGATTCGCGCCGACGGCGGCATTCCGCGGTAAGTCTGAACGCGGTTCTGGCCCTGAATTCGCGCCTGGCGGCTTCCTTCCAGTTCGCCAATTCGAGACCGCATTTGTGGACCTGCAGGGGGCCGAATGCGCTGCTGGGGTCCGCGTGGAGTTGTCATTCTGGGCTCAACTCTTGTCCAGGACCGGCCGTCGTTGCGGTACCAGCCGCCATTCTGGTGCGAATAGATTTGTCCACTGCGATCCGCGTAGAGATCGCGCCGAGGCGCGCCCGTGCGCGGCGCGGCGGCCCGCGGAACTCCTGTGCGCGCTCCGCCGCGTGGGCTGCCCGATCTCGGTGTGGCCGGGACGCCCCGTCTCGGGATACCTTCTCTAAGAGTGCCGCCCGGGCGTCCTGGGGCTCCCGAGCGTGAGGCAATTCTACCGGGAGCACGGAATGGAACCGGGTAACGGCTGATCACAGAAGAGCCTGGCCAACGGTCATAAACTGTTCGGGCTGGATAAACCAGGCTGCTCACATTCGTCGCAATGGACCGGTTATAGAGGATTCGGTTGCTCCAATAATGCGGGTGATGGTCATAGTGCCACTGGCCCCAGTACCAGGGGCGCGGATACCATGGCCACCAGAAATATCCGCCGCCCCAGTAGCCGTAATTGAAACCAAAGCCCCATGTCCACGGCCAACCGAAATAATAATTGCCCCACCAGTATGGATAGTAAAAGCCGGTTCCATAAACAACTACGCCATTCCAGATGAACGAGCCGAAGTATCCGGGTGTATATCCGACGTAGACCCAGTCAGGAGTGGAGTCATACACGTAAACGTACTTCACGTGGTAGACAGGGGAAGTCGGCGGGATGGAGTAAATTTCCGGCGGGACAAAGTCGCAGACGGCCCACGGCCCGAGAGGGTCATCGGCGACAAACCAGACGCCATTGCTTACCGCGTAATACTTCCCGCGGAACCGGATGATGTCATCAGGTGAATTGATTGAATATGAGAGCTCCGTATCGGCAATGCGCTTGAACTTTGGTTCTCCGTCGTAGGTGGCCGTGAATGTCGCGGTTTTGCGATCTACAGTCGCGGTCTGGGGAATCTGTGCCGCTACCACGGCATCGCGTGCTTCGGGTGTGCCGGGAATGCTGGCCAGCACGCCGCTTTTTGGATGCCCACCCGGAATGCGGGAAAAATCCATGGGCAAGCTGCTTCCGGCAATGAACTCCCACGGTCCGGCGAGCGTGTCAGCATGGAACCACCGCCCTGACAGCAGCACGTAATAATGTTGCTCCGGCAGGCTCAGGAAGACGTTGCTCTCGGTATTTGTCACGTAGAGCAGCCGCGTACCGTCAATCGGAGAGAACTGAGTTTCTCCGCTGATTTGAATCAGTTCTGCCGGTTCCGTGCTTACGATGATTTCAGGCCCGGCTTCGTCCCGCTTGTCTCCTGAACGCGATGTGCCAGTGGCGTCCAGCAGAGCAGCCAGTGAACCTGGAGCATCCGTCGCTCTCCTCCATGGTCCTCTTACGGCGGCAGCAGTCATCCAATAGCCGTCCCCGCGCAGAAAATAGCGCCTCGAGCGGGAATCAAGAACGATCATGGCGGGCGTGTTGACGACGCGCATGAACTCCGAGCCGGGAACCTTTTGCAGGACCGGCTCTCCATCTATAAGAATCAGTACCGCAGGTTTGTCGCGAACAAAGATCCTGGGCGGGTCGCTGTTGAGATTATCCTCGTTCGACTTCTGCTCATTTTGGGTGATGGCCATGTCTGCGAGGAGCCGGTCCAGTGCGATCGTCGGGGTCCACTCGGCGAGCGCCTCGCTTGCAGCCTTTGCATACTCAGTTTCCCGCGGGCCAGCCGAAGGAAATGTCACTTTCTGGACATCGATGTCATAGAGAGTCACGAGCCGGGTGTCTTGATCAACTGTTGTCCGCGCCGAAAGCCAGGCGGTTCCGTAGCTGGACTCTCCTGTGGCATTGTCTGTAATCGCAAGTGCGGTACGGTCCTGGAGCTTTCCGCTCGTCCAATGATCCACCTGCGGCTGGTAAACGTCGATGCGAATTGAATTGGAATGAATGGTTCGCGGCCAGCCTCGATCCGCTGCCTGGGAATGCGCCAGCGTTGACATAACCGTTACCAGACAAGCCAGGACAAACACTTGCCACGACCCTGACGTGAGTCGGGTCATCGCCAGCCGTCGGATGTTCCTGGTATCAGAGTGTGCATCCTTACGTTTGAACGGGTCCATGTCACTACACTTCCTCCCACCTTCCAACGTAGGACTTGAGCGGCACCGAGAGCAGTGACTGGCGTCACCACAGGGTCGGTATGCGATAAATCTGGCATTTTTGCCAGTACTCCGAGCCTGAAGCCAATGCGTTAATTGGAATCGCAGTGACACATAGGCGCTTACAGCGTCGAAATGACGGTGTGTGCGCATGCTGGAGTGACGGAGACGTTCATGGCTACCCTTTCAATACCGAAAAGTGATGAACCAACCTCAGTGGATCAGTGGGAAAAAGCCTGGAAAGAGCATTGGGAGAAAACCGGATTTACTCCCTATGAACTTCATGTAGCCGGATCGGATGCAGCTCAGGAAGAGCGCAGTTTCCTGATGCAGCGGCGTACTGTCGATAAGGAGCGTGGGCGCATGAAGCGCATTATGGCGGAATTCGAGCACGGCTTCCGCCGTTTGCACAGTCTTGGCCCAGCGGTGACGGTCTTTGGCTCGGCACGATTCAAGGAAGGCCATCCTTTCTATGAAGTCGGACGCCAGGTGGGGAGGAAGCTGGCGGAGGCCGGATTGACGGTGATCACCGGGGGAGGGCCGGGCGCCATGGAGGCCGCGAACCGCGGAGCGCGTGAAGCCGGCGGGCCTTCCTATGGCCTGAATATTCTCTTACCGCACGAACAGGAGCCCAACCCCTACGTTGATGAGAATGTTGAATTCCACTACTTCTTCGTGCGCAAGGTCATGCTGGTGAAGTATTCGTGTGGCTACATCGTTTTACCGGGCGGCCTTGGCACACTGGACGAGTTGTTCGAGGCGGCAACCTTGCTTCAGTGCGGCAAGGTCGGTCCGTTTCCGTTGATTCTGATCGGCCGGGAATTCTGGAGTGGGATGCGCGACTTCCTGTGGTTCATGGTAAAACAGGGCGTATTTGGCCGTGAAGAAATCGGGTTTGCCAGGATCACTGATTCCGCGGATGAAGCTGTGGAGTTTGTGCTTCGGAGCCTTCCGGATGCCCTGAAAAAGCAACTGAAACCGATCGCGCCCTGAAGCACATCAACAGCCAACGACACGGAGCGGCTCGAGCCAGGGGAAATCGAATTCGCTCGGCGTCGTCGAGCCGAAGCGATGCTTTGCATCTGCGCTTTCCGGCGCCTTTCGGCCTGTTTGGCTTTCAATGTAGGCGACTGCCGATTTTGTCGATTCTCGTGCCTTCTTCCGCATTCTTTCGTCATAAAGCGCCCCGGCGCTGTCACATTTGACAGCTGACGCCCCTCTGAGATGCAGCTACGCTCTGCTCATGGGTAAATGTCGCCCAGGAGTGTGTATATGGCATCTGTAGCAGTCGAAAAAATCACCAATCCTCTCAGCGCATATGGTCCGGCCAGGTCCACGGTTGCAGGGACGCCCCTCAACCGGGAGGAACTGCGCAAGACGCACGCCTACTGGCGCGCATGCAATTACCTGATGCTAGGCATGATCTATCTTCAGGAGAACCCCCTGCTCAAAGAGCCGCTGAAGCCGGAGCACATCAAGAATCGTCTCCTGGGGCACTGGGGAGCCAGTCCCGGACTGGCGTTTACTTACATACATCTGAACCGGCTCATCAAGAAGTACGACTTGAACATGATCTTTCTTGCCGGGCCCGGACATGGCGCGCCCGGAGTGCTGGCGCCTGTTTATCTCGAAGGAGCGTATTCAGAGATCTACACGGACAAGAGCGAGGACGAACAGGGCCTGCGCGAGTTCTTCAAACAGTTCTCATTCCCCGGCGGGATCGGAAGCCACTGCACGCCGGAGACGCCCGGCTCCATCCATGAAGGCGGCGAACTTGGCTACGTGCTTTCGCATGCCTGCGGCGCGGCATTTGATAACCCTGACCTGATTGTTGCGGCCGTGGTGGGCGATGGCGAATCGGAAACCGGCCCCCTGGCTACATCGTGGCACATCAATAAATTTATCAACCCGGTTCGCGACGGCGCAGTACTGCCCATCCTCCATCTGAACGGTTACAAGATCAACAATCCCACATTGCTTGCGCGCATCAGCCACGAAGAAGTTGAGGAGTTGTTCCGCGGGTACGGCTGGACGCCGCACTTTGTCGAGGGCTCTGAACCCGAAAGCATGCACCAGGCGATGGCCGCGACCACCGAGCATTGCATCTCTGAGATTCGCAAATGCCAGCAGAAAGCGCGCATGTCCGGCGCGGCTGAGCGTATCCGCTGGCCCATGATTGTTCTGCGCACTCCCAAGGGCTGGACCGCGCCCCTCGAAAGCGGCGGACACCGTTTAGAAGGGTTCTGGCGCGCACATCAGGTGCCCATGGCCGATGTGAAGAGCAATCCACAGCGGCTCGAGCAACTGGAGCGCTGGATGCGCTCCTACAAGCCGGAGGAGCTGTTTGACAAAAACGGCGCTCTCATTCCCGAACTCAAAGAGCTCGCGCCAACCGGGGTGCGACGCATGGGGGCCAATCCGCACGCGAACGGCGGGCATCTGAAAAAGAACCTCCGCCTTCCTGATATTCGCGACTACGCTCTGAAAGTCGAAAAGCCGGGAACCATCGAAGCAGAAAATACCCGTCCCCTGGGCGCA
>JBLMYN010000377.1:0-4119 GCA_050258305.1 Actinomycetota bacterium | reverse complement strand
CCACTCGCATCGGGATCGAAGAGCCGTTTGGCAATACCAGCGCCGCCATCGCCGCGCCAGGCCCCGGAGCGCCGCCACCGGCATCCTTTATCCCTCTCCCCGAACGATTCCTGGCTGGTGGCAGTACCACGCACCGCGGGTTCGGCATCAACCAGGCCGGGCCGCGCGACCTGACCACCGGATTCCCGCTGGGAGGCGAGGCCCTGTTTATCAACAATCTTGAGTTGCGTACGCCGCCTCTGCCTTTTCCGTGGGTCGGCAATAATTTAAGCGCAGTACTCTTTCACGACATGGGCAACGTGTTTACCACGCCGGATGCGATGGTGCGGAACCTGTTTCGCTATTCACAGCAGGACCGGAGCGCCTGCCTGAGCCCGACGACCACGGTCTGCAACTTTGATTATGTGTCGCACGCCGTCGGGGCCGGCATTCGCTACCGGACCCCGGTCGGGCCGATCAGCCTTGACATCGGGTACAACCTGAATCCACCAGCATTTCCCATCACAGCGCCGACGGACGGTACACTGCCGCGCTCCGAAACTCTGCGCAGATTCAATCTCTTTTTCAACATCGGACAGACTTTCTGATGCGCCTGCGTCTCCAACTCGTGTTCCTGCTGCTCATCAGCGCATGCTCCGCCCAGGTGGTGGACCGCATGGTGGCGGTGGTGAACAAGCGCGTGATTCTGGAGAGCGAACTCGATCAGACCGCGAGGGTTGAGCTCCTGATGCAGGGCAAGCCTCTGGAGCAGCTCACAGAAGCGGACAGGATGGCCACGCTGGACCGGTTGATTGACCGTTCCCTGCTGGAACAGCAGATCGCGCGCACCGAGATGCTGGATCCCACACCTGAGGAACTGGCGGCGCGCCTTGCGGAAGTCCGCCGGCAACTGCCTGGGGCAGGCACCGATGAAGGCTGGCACAAAATCCTGAAGAGCTACGGTCTGGAGCAGCAGGATGTGGAAGCCAATCTCAAGGCGCAAATTCGCATCCTGCGTTTCGTCGATCTCCGCTTTCGCGGCCTGGTGAGAGTAGAGCACAGCGCCATCGAGGCATATTATCGCGACAAACTCATTCCCGAACTGCGGGCCCAGGGAGCGGAGGCGCCGCCGCTCAGTCAGGTCTCGGCGAAGATTGAAAACATTCTGACAGAGCAGAGCATTGACGACATGCTGGCGCGCTGGCTGGATACACTGCGCGGGCAGGCGCATATTGAGAAGATGATCGCCTCCGCGACGTCCGGCGCAAATGAGGAGCGCCCATGAGCACGGCAGTTGCCGCGCCGCCCGGGCGCACACGACGCTGGCGCTATGTGGTATGGATCGCCGCGTCCGTACTGTTGCTGTTCTTCGTGGGTCTGGGCTTTTACCTCAACAGCGATGCGTTCCGGCAGGCAGTTCGGAACAAGGTAGTAACGCAACTGGAACGCATGACCGGAGGCAGGGTTGAGCTGCAATCGCTGGACTGGAAGTGGACCACGCTGCAGTGCGACGCGCGCGGCCTGACCATTCACGGATTGGAGTCACCGGCAGAAACGCCTTACGCTCATGCGGACCACATCAGCGTCGGGATCAGGATCAAGTCATTATTCTCGCGGCAGATCGCGCTGAGCAATGTGGTGGTGGACCACCTGGTGATCCACATTATTGTTTACCCTGACGGATCAACGAATCAGCCGGCGCCAAAACGGCAGTCTACGGCCGGGGGAGTTTCACCGGAGCACCTGTTCGATCTCGGCATCAATCATCTGGAAGTCAGCGATGGAACGCTGCTGCTGAACCAGGAGCAGATTCCGTTCGCAGTCACGGGCGATCGCCTGTCAGCAGGCATCAGCTATTCACCGGCCGAGAATGGGTACCAGGCGAAGCTGTCCATATCTCTCGCGTCCGCGCGGTGGCGCAATCTTCCGGCGCAGCGCGGCGAGGTGGACATGCAGGTTCTGCTGCGCAGTACGGATGCGGAAATCCGGTCACTGCGCATCACAATGCCGGGTTCCACGCTTCAGGCCGCGGGCTCGCTCAGGAACTACAGCCATCCTGAAGTGCAAGCGCACTATACCGCCTCGATTGATCTGGCGGATGCCGCCAGGCTCGCGCGAGTGCCGGAGCTGCGCGGCGGGCGCGCCAATCTCAACGGGAATCTTGATTACCGCGGTGATCGATATTCAACGAGCGGAACTCTGCACGTGGAGAAGCTTGAGTGGAAAGATCCGGCAGTGCATGCCACCGACGTCGAGGCTTCTTCAGCCTACTACCTCGATCCCGACAGGGTTTCAGTGACCAGCCTTTCCGGCAAAATTTTCGGCGGAAAGGTCGCCGGCGAAGTAAAGGTTAATAATTGGAACCCATCCGTGGCGGCGAAAGCCAGGCCGGAGAGGGGAGCCTCAGAATTCCAGTTTGGTGGGCTGGAACTGAACAGGGTCGCCGTTGCCGCAACTGAACCGGACATCCCACTGCGGCGATTGGATCTGGTGGGCCGCATTTCCGGCACGCTGAAATCGTCATGGACCGGGCCGGCAGGAAACGCTGTGACGGCGATCAATCTGACAGTGACCCCGCCGGAAACTCCCGCGCCACAGCAAGTCCCGTTGAACGGCCAATTGCGCGCGAGCTATCGCGGCGATGTGCGCGTTTTGGATGTAGCCGCGCTCAATTTAGCCACTCGGGCCATTCGCATCAACGCTACCGGCCGCCTTGGATCGGACAAGGCGGAGGCCAGAATCTCCGCCAATTCGACCGGTCTCGATGAAATCCGGCCCATGCTGACCGCAATCAGTCCGGGTACGCGGATTCCGCTCGTGCTCAAGGGGCGTGGGTCATTCAACGGTTCGATTTCAGGAAAGTTCAACGCTCTTTCCACACGCGGGCGGCTTGAACTCGACGACTTTGACACCGAAACAGCTCCACTCCAGGTGCTTGAGGCGACTGCCGCGCCTCAGATGCGGGCGCAGCAGGTCCAGCGGATCCACTGGGACTCGCTGGTTGCTGATGTTGTTTATTCCCCCTCCAGCGTCAGCCTTCAGAACGCCACGCTGCGCCGCGGCCAGGCAAAGGCGACGTTTTCCGCAAGCGCGGCCCTGCGCAATGGACGCCTGGACGAGCACAGCAGCGCTATCAATCTTGCGCTTCACGTGCAGGATGCGCCTGTGGAGGAACTGCAGCCGCTGCTCGGGCTCAAGTATCCGGTCACCGGAGTGCTCGTTACCGATCTGCACATCACCGGCACGCCGGCGGATCCGCGCGGCACAGGTAGCGTGCACGTTACCAGATTGACCGTTCGCGGAGAGCCTTTCCGCAGTTTTCGAAGCCAGGTGCGCATTGCCGCGAATACGCTTCAGCTCAGCGATATTCTGCTCGCTCACAATGGAGCGACCGTGAGTGGAAATTTCTCCCACAATTTTGCCGCCGGCTACTCCGAGTTCGATCTCACCGGTAAGAACATCGATCTGGCGGCGCCGCGCCTTTTTGAGATCCCCCGGCTCACCGTCGCCGGAAAAGCCGCGTTTCACGTGACCGGTTCCGGCAGGGAAGATGCGCCTGTCCTGAACGGCGAGCTGAATCTCGACAACCTGGTTTTGAACAGCGAAGCGGTGGGCAGCATGACCATCACTGCGCAGACGCACGACGCAGACATGGTGCTGCAGGGACGGTCGCGTTTTGAACGCTCCTCGCTCGCAATGGATGGCGACATCAAATTGCGCGGCGACTGGCCCGGGCAGATGAAGATCAACTTTGCCAATCTCGATTTCGATCCCATCATTCGCGCCTACTTCCAGGGACAGATTACGGGCCACTCCTCCATTGCGGGGACGGTGGAGATTCATGGTCCGTTCCGCCGGCCACGTGATCTCGTCATTACCGGGGTGGCCAACCAGTTGTCCGCGGAACTGGAACACATCCGGCTCCACAATGACGGCCCGGTGCATTTCTCCATGGACAGCGAGTTTGCGCGAATGGACCAGTTCCGTCTCGTAGGCGATAACACGGACGCTTATGTGCAGGGCGGAATCCGGCTTGCAGGCGATCACCCGCTCGATCTGCATACCAAAGGCCGTGTGGACCTGAGATTATTGCAGGGTTACAACCCGAACATCATTGCCTACGGCCCGGCCAATTTCAGC
>JBLMYN010000376.1:0-4343 GCA_050258305.1 Actinomycetota bacterium | reverse complement strand
GTTAGAGCGGCAGATCCGCAAGCCCAGCAGAGCAACCGTGGTGATTTTGAGCACGCTCCCTCCCTTCGAGTGAGGTCATTCTGGAGGTGTGACCTGCAGGTTACAAGCGGCAAACTGCGGCAGAGTGATCTTGTCCGGTAATGTCGGGTGGGCGGGGCCGGAGAAAAGCGATTCCTATTCGGTCGCTGCTTGTAAAAAGCAAAGAGCAGCGCAGTTAGGCCTGCACTGCTCTATTTCTCGCTTCCGGGCATCCTGACCGGCTGCTGCCGGCCTCGTGCATGAGCAGGCTTACCTGTGCTTGCTGGAAGCTCTTTTCTTCGTCGCACGGGTGTGTGCCGGCCTGGCCTTTTCCACCGGCGCGGCCTTCTTTTCCATCTGGTCGATGGCCTGGTTGAGCATGGCAGTGTTCTGGTTCATATCAGAGACTTCCTGGATCTCGATATAAGGGCTCGGAGGGCCGCCATGGCCGACTACAAAAATCGTGGGCGTATGCTGCAGGCCGGCCTGCCTTCCCAGCTCTCTGTCTGCTTCTACCAATGCTTTCAGCTTGCCATCAGGATCAATATTGAAAGGGAGCGGAACTTTGTTATCGTCCGCAAACTTCTGTACCCATTGCTGAAGATTGCCTTTGGTGATGCTGGGCTGGTTCTTGTAAATGTAGCCGCGGAAGTCCTCTCCCAACTTCTGCGACTTGGTATCGAAAAAACGGGCAAAGATGGCTGCCTGGAAAGACCAGGGGTGCATGGGCAGGGGAAAATCATGCAGCACGACAGGTACGTTGTGAGACTTGGCAATTCCCCAGTAGTACGGATACCAGCGAGCGCAATCCGGGCACTCGAGATCCTCAAACACTGCGATCGCCACCTTCACGCCGGGAGGTGTTTTCAGGATGGAGCCATCGGCGGCTGAACAGGCGCTGGCGAAAGCAAGCACCGTTAAAACACCAGCAATCACGTTGCGAAAACGAATCATTTCATCTCCAAAAGGCAAGGATAAGAGGATAACAAATTCAACTATGCTTTTTCTTTTTAACCGCCCGTTTGGGCGTAACCGGCGGTCCAGCCTTCTTCTGCATCTCCTGAATCATTCGGACCAGCTGCTGGCGATCTATGGTTTCGACAAATGGATAGGCGGGCCTGCCCGCGCTCACTACAAAAACTGTCGGCGTATGCTCCACGCCGATGCGCTGCCCGAGGCGGAAATCTGCCGTCACCATTTTCGCCAGTTTGCCTTCCGGATCCAGAACCGCGGGCAGCACAATCTGCTTTTCGGAGGCAAACTTCTTCGTGTACTTCTGCAGCGCGGTTTCATCCATAATCTGCTTCTGGTTCTGCAGAATATAACCCCTGAACTCATCCCCAAGTTTCTGCGATTGCTGATCAAAAAAGCGGGCATTTACCGCCGCCTGGAAAGACCAGTTATGCCGGGGCAGAGGGAAATCGTGTACCACCAGAGGCACATTGTGTGCCCGTGCCGCCTCCACAAGCATGGGATACGCCGTGGCGCAATCGGGCCACTCGAGGTCCTGGAACAGGACGATGGCTACCTTCGCTCCTGCCGGCGGGGACAGCAATGAGGCGAAGCTCGCGGCCGCTGACACCGCTGCCACAGCAACAATACAGACCAGCACGGCTGCTTTCCTCGGGTGGAGCCTCATTGGAACTTCTGCTTTCAAAAGGTGTTCCGGGTATTTTAAACCCCGGCGAAAAGCCGGCCAGATTACTTTAGAAATGGAGTTTCAAGCTGCCGCCAAGAGTGCGTGACGGCGCATACTGGATGGGAATCTCCTCACTTTCCTTGGCAATCTTGTAGCGGTTATCGGTGATGTTGGTGGCATCCAGTTCCACGTCAAGGCGGCGTGGCTCCCCATTCCACAAGGTGAAACCCGCGGCCAAATCCTGCGTCAGGTGCTGCGGCAGGCGCGGACCGTTTTCTATGATGGTGCCGCTGCCGTAGCGCAGAGCCGTGCCCACCCACGAATTTCTCCAGTGGTTGCGGTAAAGCAGGTTCGCTGTTCCGGTATGCAACTGATCAAAGGCAGGCTGAATGCGCTCACCGGGAGCCAGCGGCTCATCGCCGGTGAATCCGCCGGTAACCGGACCGTAAAAATATGTTCGTGACAGCGTGTACTGCAGGCGCCCGCTGATTCCCAGACTCTCAAGCTGCCTGACGTTCAGGATCACATCCGCTCCGCTCGACCGTGCCGTATGAAAGTTGATGGGCAGAAAGAGGCGCGAAATGCTGATCTCGTGATTTTCAAAACTGTTGTGCCCGGTGTGCGTATAGCCATCCACTTCCAGGCTGATTTCATTGTGCAATTCCTGCTGCCAGCCCACCTCGAAATAGTTCTGCGTGTATGCGCGGACGTCACCCACGCGCTGGCCGGGATCGGCGGCATTGTTTCCGATAAAGCTGGCGAGCAGCGAGTATTCGATGGGTGGCGGCGAGAATAGACGGTTATAGGACGCGCGCAGCACGGACCGCGTCTTTTCGATGTGGTAAGCGATGCCAACTCTCGGGCTCACCTGCACGGCCGTGTCAAGCAGATCGAAGTGGTCGTAACGCGCGCCGTAGTCCACCACCAGATTGCGGAATGGCGAAAAATGGTCCTGGAGATAAAAGCTGGCCTGTCCACCGGTGACGCCGCCGCGAAAACTGAAGACGCCGCTTGCGTCCAGATTGAAGATCTCGGCATCGCCGCGGCCATCAATAAAAAAGCTCTCCAGCTCACGCAACCGTACCAGGTCCACGCCGGCTTTGATTACGTGGCCATGCCAGAGATGGATGGCGTCACTCTTGAACCCGATTGTGAGCGGGCTTCGCGAGCCGATCGAGAGTGGCGTTACCGGGTCTGAGGTCGGGTATATGTGGTCAGAGCCGATTCTCTGATAAATGGAACTGGTGATGACGCTGTCGGGAGAAAAAGTGTGTCCCCAGCTCAGGATGGCAGTCTGCTGTTCCAGGCGACGCGATGCGTTGCGTCCGGCCTCCTCGTCTTCCGTGAGGTTCGGCTGCTGAAAATCGGTGCCTCCGCCGATCAGCAGCAGCTTTAAGCTGTTCCTGCCACTCGTCCAGTCGAGTTGCGCAGTGCCGCGCAGTCCACCGCCAAAATCGTTGAGCTCCACCGGCTCAGGAGGGTCAAGAAAACGGCCGGAGGTGAAGCCATCAAGGAACCCGTAATATGCCAGCCTCCCTTTAGATCCGCCATATTCGGCGTTCAGATCGTAAGTCTCCTGCGTCGCCCCGCGGAAATTCACGTCACCATGGCCGTTCATGGTTTTCCCCGAACGGGTGGTGATATCAAGCACTCCGCCAAAGCGGTTGCCATACTCCGGGGTAAACCCGCCGGTCATCAGGTCGACTGTTTCGAAGATCTGAGGGCTGGCGCCGGGCGCGAACTGCGGTTGCGTATTGTCAAGGAAAGATACGCCGTTGATGAATTCGTTCAACGAAAATTCGTTCCCGCGGACATTAATGAAATTATCGTGGCTCTGGCTGGCTCCCGGCATGAAATTCGAAACCAGTGAGTTCGTGGTTTCAATCAGGGGATCAGGAAGGCGGTCCAATTGCTCATGCGTAAGCGTTGTTGACGTCCCCGTCCTGTCCGGGTCAAGTGTTTGCGCCTGCGCGCGAACTTCGATTTCGGTGCTGGCACTGGTTTTGGGCGCAAGTTCAATCGTCAGGGTAACGGGCTCCCGCGGCCGCAGCACCAGGTGGTAATCAGAGCGGTAATGGCCTGGGGCTTCTGTTCTCAACGTGTATTCACCGGAATCGACGGCAGGGAACTGAAATCGTCCCTCGGCATCAGCCGATGTTTGCCGGACCGGAACCCCGCCGTTGGGCCGTGTGAGCGATACTCTGGCTCCGGGTATCGCAATTCCCGCAGGAGTCTTAACCACACCCTCCACGCTGGACTGGGCCAGGCAAAGCGGCCCGGCAAGCAATGTGATCAAACAGGAGATGGAACGCAGAATTCTCAATGGAAGCTCCCAAACCCGAGCCGAAGGTGCATTGTATCGCAGCATAACATCGCAATCCACGCGGCTGCCGTGTTTCTAGCCCGGTACGAGTTCGGTTATGGAAACGAACTTCTTTGTGGGCGAATACTTCTCCAGCAGCACGCGCGTGGCTTCGACAGTGCAATGCCGGTCGGCGCCAAACTCGATATGCCCGCCGTCGTGCAACAGTACGATTTCGCTCTGTTTGCGGCTCCGGCCATCAATCTGCCTGACTACCTTCCTTACGATGCCCTCGCTGGATTTGGCGTTCCAGTCGTAACCAGTCACAGACCACATGACCGGTTGCATGCCCAGGCTGCGTGCCGTCCGCAGCACATTGGGCCT
>JBLMYN010000375.1:0-3972 GCA_050258305.1 Actinomycetota bacterium | reverse complement strand
CCGGAATCGCGCGTGATCGGGAAAGGCAGACCTACCGCGGATCAACGCAGATCAACGCGAATTGAAACCGGCTGCACAGTTCGCCCGTCAGAGGAACGTCCGGGGAGATTGATGTTCGCTGTGACAGATCTCTCGCCAAAATCCTGGGAGGCATTTAACATTTCCAGTCCTTTAAATCGCCATTTTGGGAGGCCGTTTCAATGTCTGGCGCAACGCAAGTGTGCAAGCGGAGCTTATATCTGTTCTTTATCACGGTGATCGCGGCAAGTCTGGCCCTGGGAATGCCAAAGCCGGCGCTGAATGGGAGTCTGGCGGCGAAGGCGGCGCTGAAGTCGAGCCAGAAGAAGAGCAAGCGTGCGCAGAAGCGCGAGGCCGCGCCAAAGCCGGGCGAGCAAAAGGCCGCCGAGAAGAAAGCGGCGGCTGCTTCCAATGCGGAAGAAGCCGGCGAGCAGAAAGGTCCGTGGCACGGGCTGGTGTGGCGCCTGGTAGGACCGTACCGGGGCGGGCGCGTGCTGGCTGTTTCAGGCGTGATCGGCCAGCCGGACACCTACTACTTCGGCAGTGTTGGCGGCGGAGTATGGAAGAGCACGGACGGCGGGCTGACGTGGCATCCCATGACCGACAAGGTCAAGGACATGTCGCCTTCGATTGGCGCGATAGCCGTGGCGCCCTCCGACCCGAACGTGATCTATGCGGGGACCGGCGAGGCCTGCATCCGCGGCAACATCATTGCCGGGAATGGAGTGTACAAGTCCATTGACGCCGGCAAGACGTGGCAGTTCGTCGGGCTGAAGGACACGCTTTCGATTGGCAGGATCATCGTCAACCCGAAGAATCCTGACATCGTGCTGGTGGCGGCGCTGGGGCATCCGTTTGGGCCGAACGCGGAGCGCGGGATCTTCCGCACCACCGACGGTGGCAAGACGTGGCAGAAGGTCCTCTATAAGGACGAGAACACGGGCGGCATCGATCTGGCGTTCGATCCGAACAATGCCAACACGATCTTTGCCGGGTTGTGGCAGGTAAGGCGGTATCCGTGGGGCATGGAGAGCGGCGGGCCGGGCAGCGGGCTGTATCGCAGCACGGACGGCGGGACCACGTGGAAGCACCTGACCGGCAACGGGCTGCCGGACGGGATCCTGGGGCGCATTGGCGTGGCGGTTGGGTATCACGGCGGAAACCGTGTGTGGGCGCTGATTGAAGCCAAAAAGGGAGGCCTCTTCCGCTCGGACGACGGCGGCGACCATTGGACGCTGGTGAACAGCGGCAATGATTACCGGCAGCGCGCGTTTTATTACACGCACGTGTTTGCCGATCCAGGACAGGAAGACGGCGTGTACGTGCTGAATACGGCGATGTATCGCTCCGGCGACGGCGGCAAGAGTTTCAAGCGGATTCGCGAGCCGCACGGCGACAATCACGGGCTGTGGATTGATCCCAACGATCCGCAGCGGATGATTGAGTCCAACGACGGCGGAGCCAACGTGAGCACGAACGGCGGCGCAAGCTGGACGCGCCAGGACAATCAGCCGACAGCGCAGTTCTACCACGTGACAGCCGACAACCGCTTCCCGTACTGGATTTACGGGGCACAGCAGGACAACACCACGGTGGGGATCGTTACGGCGGCGCAGGGCGGGATCAATCGCTCGCGATGGAACCCGGTGGGCGGCGGCGAGAGCGGCTACATTGCGCCCGATCCGCGCGATCCGGATATTGTTTACGCGGGCTCGTACGGCGGCGACATCACGCGCTACGACCGTCGCACGGACGAGGAAAAGGAGATCACGCCGTGGCCGGTCAATCCGATTGGCTCGGCGGCGGCGGACCAGAAGTACCGGTTCCAGTGGACAGAGCCGATTGTGTTTTCGCTGCACGATCCGAACACGATGTACTATGCGGCGCAGGTGCTGTTCAAGACCACCGATGGCGGCATGCACTGGCAGGTGATCAGTCCGGACCTGACGCGGAATGACAAGAGCAAGCAGGTGGCGTCCGGCGGGCCGATCACCAAAGACAACAGCGGCGTGGAAGTTTACGACACGATTTTTTCCGTGACGGAATCTCCGAAACAGAAAGACCTGATCTGGGCGGGGTCGGATGATGGGCTGATCCACATCACCACGGACGCGGGGAAAAATTGGCAGAACGTTACTCCGAAGAACATGCCGGAATGGGGAACGGTGGACATGATTGAAGCGTCGCCGTTTGCGGCGGGCACGGCTTACGTGGCGGTGGAGCGCCACAGGCTGGACGACTTTGCGCCGTACATCTTCAAGACCACTGACTACGGCAAGACCTGGAGCACCCTGACCAACGGCATTCCGGCTGGTGATTATGTGCACGCGGTGCGGGAAGATCCCAAGCGCAAAGGCCTGCTCTACGCCGCGACGGAAAAGGGAGTGTACGTCTCGTTTGACGATGGCGCGAAGTGGGAGGCGATGCAGACCAATCTGCCGCCGTCGCCGGTCTGGGACATCATTGTGCATGACAATGATCTGGTGGTAGCGACCCATGGGCGCGCGTTCTGGATCCTTGACGATCTGGCTCCGCTGCGGCAGTACAAACCGGCGTTCGCCAATGAGGACGTTCACCTCTACGCACCGACTCCGGCGAATCACACGCAGTTCTTTGGCGGATTCTTTGGCGGGCCGTTCAGCGGGCAGAATCCTCCGCCCGGCGCCGTGATTTATTACTCGCTCAAGACGGCTCTGAAACCTGCCGAGGGCAAGAAGCCAGGAGAGGCTAATGGCGAGAAAGCGGCGGAAGCCGGTGAGAGCGGTGCGAAGAAGCCATCGCCGATCAAGCTGGAGATTCTGGACGCGAAAGGCCAGGTCATCCGCACGTATCCGCCGAAGCGGCACGAAGAAGGAGGCGATGAAGGGTTCTTTTTCCGCCGTCCGGCTAAGCTGCCGACTGAAGCCGGCCTGAACCGCTTTGTCTGGGACCTGCGCTATGAGGGCGCTAGCCGTGTTCCGCACTCGCCGCTGTGGGGAGGCAGCACGGATGGTCCGGTGGCGCTGCCCGGGAAATACGAGGTCCGGCTGACAGTGAATGGGAAGAGTTCTACGGAGCCGCTGGAAATCCAGCCGGACCCGCGGTTGAAGGTCACACAACAGGACCTGGAAAAGCAGTTTGACCTGCTGCTGAAGATACGCGATCGCGTAACCGAGGCGCATGACACGGTGAACCAGATTCGCGATATTCGGGCGCAGATCAACGCTCTGAACAAGCGCCTGAAAGGCCAGCCTCAGGCCAAGGCAGTGGCCGATGCCGGGAAAGAACTCGATAAGAAGATAACGGCTGTCGAAGAGGTGCTGATCCAGACGAAGGCCAAGGCCAACGAGGACGTGCTGAATTATCCCATCCGCCTGAACAACTATCTGGTGGCGCTGGGAGGAGTGGTAGGAAGCGCGGATTCGGCTCCTACCCAGGCGTCGTATGACGTATTCAACATGCTTAGCCAGCAACTGGATGAGCAACTGGCGAAATGGAAGCAGATCCTGAGTACGGATGTGCCGGCTTACAACAATGTGGTGAAAAAAGAGCAGGTTCCGGCCATCATTCTCTCCAAGCCAGATGCGGGTGATTCAGGCGCAACGCGATGAATCTAAAGGGCCGGCCGGGCATGCCCGGCCGGCGCGGTAGATTAAGTTTTCTAAAGTTTGTTACGAAAGGAAGGACATTGACACTATTTGTCGTTGACCGTGTTAGCTAGCAAGGGTAAAGTTTCCAGATAACTTAAGACTATGTCCGAAACTCTATTTGCGCTATGGATTGGCCTCTCAGTGGCTCTTTTGCTGCTGTTCCTTTATGTTGCCATCGCCAGCCTGCGCAATAGACAGTGCCGCCCGGTAGCACTCGATGAGCTGGTCGGGTCATTTGTTCGTGTCGACATTTCTGCGTTCGCGGAACTGGTTTCTGCGCCTGCATCAGCCGAAGTCTCAGGAAAAGAGCTCCTGAAACTGCAGC
>JBLMYN010000374.1:0-5387 GCA_050258305.1 Actinomycetota bacterium | reverse complement strand
GACCCACTGTAACCGGAGGGTTGGGCAGAATGCGGGCCAGGACCGCACCGGCAAACATCAGCGGCAAGGGAATGTGGACCGCCGGCTTGCTCACGTTTGCGCAACGGGCAATTTCCGCCAGCACTTCATTCAGTGTCAACTCGTCTCCGCCTCCCAGTTCGATGGTCTGATTGGTGGCCGCTTCGTTGGTCAGAGCGCTGATGAAACAGAATGTCACGTCATCAATAAAGATGGGTCGGAACCTGGGGCTACCGTCGCCGGGAACGGGGCGGAACAATGGCGCATTTTTCATCATCTGCATCATCTGCGTGACAAAGCCGTCTCCCGCCCCAAAAATAAGAGATGGCCGCAAGATGCAGTACGGGATCCCGCTGTGCCGGACTTCTTCTTCGCCCTTCCATTTGGAGGTCTGATATGCTGCCACCCCGTCCGCGCGCACGCCGATGGCGGACATGTGAATGAAACGCTTGATGCCGTTGCGCTTCGCAGCTTCAACCACGTTTCGTGTTCCCACATGGTGGACCGCGTCGAAAGTACTCCTTCCTTTCTCCGCGATGATTCCCACCAGATGGATCACGGCGTCGCAACCCTGCATCCCATGCTCCAGTCCGGCGCCGGAGACCACATCGCCGGCGACCAGCCGCACCCTCTTCTTTTCCATCGGTACCTCGCCTCCCAGGCCAAGGTCGAGCAGGCGCGATGGTCGCGGACGCACGAGAACAAAGACCTCATGGTCTTCCAACAGCAGCCGCTTCAACATATTGCGGCCGACAAATCCCGTTGCGCCGGTGAGGAAGACTTTCATGCGTAGATTCTAGTCAGCTTCCAACCACAAGGAAAATGTGATTCCAGCCTTTGTCCCAAGTCGACGGAAGCTGTCTGTCCAATGTCGTTCTGAAGCAAACTTAAAGGAGTCTGGTTAAGTTCTCCTTTGTGGCTTTTGTGGTTAAAATCCCGGCATTGTGATACAACTTTCCGTCCCATGTCCCTGCGAGTCGCGCGCGGCGTATTTAATCCGGAGAAGGACCGCTTTCACTTCTACGTGTCCTTCAAGCCGACTCTCGATCCTACGGCGGACGAGCGTGGTGTGGAGTCTTCCTATCACGTGGATGTGGCGGTTTCAGTGACCGAAACCGGCGAACTGGCAGACCTGGCGTTCATCCTGCCGGAAGCGTGCCGGGGCCGGCGCTGCCTGGAATACGTTTCCCGTACCTACTCAGCCAGCGTGGTTGATGGCCGGCTCTTTGTGACCGTCCCGGGCCTGAACGGCGATTCGGTACTCGCCGCCGACGGCGTGCTTGAGCTCGATGGCGCGGGCAAGATCATTGGGATTGAGATCACGTGAAAAGCAGCCAGCAATCAGCCCTTCAGCGACCTTCAAATTGGCAGCTGATCTGTGATCAATGGTTGCTCCCCGTCTTCAAGACAAAAAACCGGTCACGCCGAGTGGGGCAGGTTCCTGTTTTGCTGGTCCGAAGGTTCTTTTGTTCTGCTGGTGCGCTCTTGCCGGGCCGGAGATGTTTGCGGGAGGGTTTTCGGGCGCGGGGAATCCGAATACCCAGTCAATTCCAGATCGGTTCCACCGTTGGATAAATCGCCAAGGACGTAACCGGCTCCACGCGCGGTATGAATAAGCCGTCTTGTAAAACCCTTATCCAATTTCGCGCGCAGGGAATTTACATAAACGTTCACGATATTGGTGAGCCCGTCGTAAGCCAGGTTCCAGACGTGGTCCACCATCATGGAGCGAGTGACGACCCGGCCCGCGTTGCGCATCAGGTATTCCAGAATGGCGTATTCGCGCGGCGTAAGCCCGATCATTTTGCCCGCGCGCGTGACCGTGCGCCTCATACGGTCAAGTTCCAGATCGTCAACTGACAGCTTGTCCAGCAGCTCGTGGGGACGGCGCAACAGAGCGTTCATCCGGGCTAGAAGCTCTTCAAATGCAAAAGGGCTTGCCATGCAATCGTCGGCGCCGGCCTGCAGCGCGCGAACAACTGCGGCGGGAGTCGCATCTCTGCCGATCATCAGGATGCGGAGCTGTAGTCCTGAATTGCGCACCTTCTTCAGGACTGCCAGACCATCAAGACGGGGCAAATCGGCATCGAGAATCAGCGCGTCATAATCGATTTCACTGGACAGTTGCAGGCCTTCTTCGCCATCCGGAGCCAGATCAACCGCAAAATGATTCGCCGCAAGCCCCTTTTGCAGCACCCGTGCGGTACTGGGTTCGTGTTCGACGACGAGAATCCGCATTTCCGCATCCTCCGGATAATCAATAGAGTCGGGCCATGGCTCGCGGTAACGCCGGCCTTGCTGGATCTGACCCGAAGGGAGAGAGGCGCTACGAGGGTCGGCGAACAGGATGGCACCCATCCCTTATCCAATATCCAAATCTTGCTACAGGCCGGATAGCGTCCCATACGGCCTGCTCGTTAGACGCATGATGCCACAACCAGCCAGGAAAGTTGTCTCTATAATGTGAAAACTACTTCATGCTAGTCAGACCTTGGAAGATGAAGGTTTACTAATCATTTGTTCAGTGTTTTATTGTCTATATCTTAAGTCTGGAATTGCGAGACGGCCCCAGGCCGATACACCGGCTAAGGCGTTCCAAAATGGAACCACTTGCGTCCGTTTATCACTCGATAGCGATGTGAGTCTGGAAGCCGAGCTACTTGAAGGCGAGCGGCGGGCTTCATCGGCGGTTCGGAGGTTGGCTGCGCGGGGCGCGGAATCAGAATAGGGCTCTGCTTAAAAAAACCTTATACTTCCGTCATGCCCCGCAACGATATTACCGGGTTTGTGCTGGCCGGCGGAAAGAGCACGCGCATGGGTCGTGACAAAGCTGCGCTGCTGCTGGACGGCCGCACGCTCCTGGAACATGCGCTGGCAACGCTCGGGCAGGTCTGCCGCGAGGCGGTGATCCTTGGATCACGTCAGCTTTATGGCGGCTACAGCGCCAAAGTAGTGGAAGACATCTTCCCGGGATGTGGACCACTGAGCGGGATCCATGCGGCTTTATCGCATTCAGGCACGGAGTTCAATCTGATCATCGCCGTCGATACGCCGTTCCTCTCCGCGGAGTTTCTCAGCTTCATGGCGGAGCGGGCCGTGACTTCCGGCGCGGTAGTGTGCACTCCGGAAATCGGCGGATACAGGCAGCCTTTGTGTTCGGTGTACTCACGCGCGTTTCTGCCCATCGCCGAAGCGGCATTGCTGGGAAAAAAAAGCCTCACCGCGGATAGATGCGAATCAGCGCGAGCCGGAAGTGAAGGCGATGCGGGTGCGGCTAAAGCGAAGTCCCGCGACTACAAAATCGTTCCGCTCTTTCCCCCGGACCGCACCTGCGTGATCACAGAGGAGGAAATGCGCAGGTTTGCTTTCACACCGGAGATATTTGAGAATCTAAATACGCCGGACGACATGGAGCGCGCCCGGCGGCGCGGGACAGCGACGCCCGATTTATGACCCACCATTCCCATCAGCACGATCACAGCGCCGGTGAACCTCCGCAGCCCTATATCGAGTTCCAGCATGTTTCCAAGGCGTTCGGTGACAACCACGTTTTGAACGACGTAAGCTTCAAAGTCTTTCCCGGAGAGACGCTGTGCATCCTCGGGCGGAGCGGCGTGGGAAAATCCGTCTCCCTGCACCACATCATGGGCTTTCTCAAGCCGGATTCAGGGCGCGTGATTGTCGCTTTTGAAGACATCACGGATTGTGGTGAAGCCGACCTCGAGCGAATTCGCAAGAAGGTCACCATGGTGTTTCAGAACGGCGCGCTGTTCGATTCGCTCACCGTGGGAGAGAACGTTGCCTTTCCGCTGCGCGAGCGGCGCGATCTGGATGAAGAACAGATTTACCAGATCGTGGATGGACTGCTCGAAATGGTCGGGGTGAAAGCCATGCGCGATCTTCTGCCTTCCGACCTTTCAACAGGCATGAAGCGAAGCGTGGCCATTGCGCGAGCGCTTTCGGCCCAGCCGGAATGCATCCTGTACGACGAGCCCACCACCATGGTGGATCCGCTGATGGCCAGTTTGCTCGGCGACCTGATCCAGAAGCTCAAGCAGCAGCTCAAGCTCACCAGCATTGTGGTGACTCATGACATGCGCCTGGCCAAAAAACTGGCCGACCGCGTGGTGTTTCTGCATGAAGGGCGGGCCATCTTTGTCGGCTCAATGGCTGAAATGGAGCAATGTCCTGACGAGGTCATCCGCCAGTTCCTGGAATTGGACGAGCTGACAATTCCGGGAGGAGACGAAGGATATGCGACACAACCCGGTGTTTAGTAGTTGGTACTTCGAACCTGGTAATTGGTATTGGTACTGATCGCGGGCCTCCTGCAGATCTTCAAAAATTGGCGCAAGCCACGACAAAGCACAGGGCGCGAATTACCAGACACTAATGGCTTCTCTTTTCCAGCATCCCCTGCAAATATGTCTTCACATTAGGCGCGAGCTGCGCGCTCCGCAGGACATCTTTAAGCGCATGCAGCGGCAGCTCATTGACGATCTGGACGACAAAAGCAAAAGGCGTGTGCCGGTTCTCCAGAAGCGCGGCCTTGATCTCCAGGCGATGCAGCCATTTGGAATGGCGGCAGACTGCCGGGGCCAGCAACACGGTGCCTTTGCCTGCTTTTAGCGCCTTGACAATCCACACTTCGGTCATCTGCGGGTTGAGCAACGCCGCCCGCATGATGTGCTCCTCCTTGTCCAGCAGCAGCGCGGCGGCGACACGGCCGGAGCTCCGTTTTGCCAGCGTCAGGCGCTCGCCCGAGGAGATAGTCGCCATCCGCCCGAGCAGCGTCTCTTCGGCGGCGCGCTTCAGGTCCGCCGCCACTGCGGGCATGAGCGCGATCTGCATCAGCTCGAAGAGATACAGGTGGCGAATGTTGGGAATCGACAAGTGCCGGGGCGTTCGCGGATGAATGATTACCGCGAGCCGCACCTTGCGCAGCTTCGCAACCGAGCTGTTGCGATGCAACTGCTCCAGCGCTTCGCGCGGCAGGTCGCGCCGCTCGAGCATGGCGAGAGCCAGATCCTCAGTGAGCCGGGAATCGGCTGCCACTGCGGCAAGGATTGCGGGATCGGATTCGTGAATCAGCCGGTCCAGCGACGCATTGGGCGGCAATACGACCTTACTTTGCGGGTGGTCCTGGCTTAAAGGTGAGTCACTCATGGCCAGTTATCGGCGGCTGCGCTGCGCCGCGATCTCCAGAGCGCCCAGTACGGGCCGGACAAAAGCAAAGCTGACCGCGGCCTCAGGGTTCTGCGCCTTCATGGTGTCACGGAATGACTGGCGAACAATGGCCGAGCCTTGCAGCACGCCTCCGGTAAGCGCGACCGGAACAACTCCTCCTTCGGGCCATAAGCGCCTGACCA
>JBLMYN010000373.1:0-20491 GCA_050258305.1 Actinomycetota bacterium | reverse complement strand
CGGCTCGGACGCAGTGCGCACCGGTGTGGTGGCTACAGTCGCGGGAGAGGACATACACACCAATGAGGTGCAGAAAGCGGTGCAGCAACAGATGCGAGGCCGCCGAATCTCGCCCGACATGATGGCGTTTTATACGGCGTTTCTTGTTCCCCAGGTGACCCGTCAGCTTATCCAGGAAAAGGAAGCCGTTTATGAGGCCCACCGCCTGGGCCTGCGGGTGACCGACGATGAACTGCGGGACGAAATGCGCACTGGACCCAGCAAGGCGACGTTTTTCCCCAACGGCCAGTGGATTGGCCAGCAAAAATACGAAGAGTTGCTGCAGAATGCCGGGCTGACCGTGGGAGAGTTTGAGTCGCAGATGCGGGACGGGCTTTTGACGCAAAAACTGTATGACACGGTTGCGTCCAGCGTGAGCGTCAGTCCGGCTGAGGTGGAAAAGGCCTATAAGGACAAGAACACCAAGGTCAAATTCCAGTATGCCGTGCTGGACCGGGCGACTCTGGCAAAGCAGATCAAGCCCACAGATGCGGAGCTGAAAGCCTACTTCCAGGCCAACCAGGCGCGGTATCAGAATTCGGTTCCGGAAAAACGGCAGGTCCGTTATTTTGTCCTGAACGACAAGGACGCAGAGAACAAAGCCACGATAACTCCCGACAAGGTAGCGCAATATTACGCGGAGCACCAGAACGAGTACCGCACTTCAGATCGGGTACGGGTACGCCATATTCTGATCAAGACGCCGGAACCCGGCCCGGACGGCAAGATGGACCAGAAGGCCGTGGATGCGGCCCGCGCCAAAGCCGAAGACATCCTGAAGCAGCTCAGGGCCGGCGCCAATTTTGCGGAATTGGCCAACAAGTACTCGCAGGACCCCGGCAACGCCGGCAACAAGGGTGGCGAACTGGGATGGATCAGCAGGGGCCAGACGGTGCCGGAGTTCGAGAAGACCGCATTTGGGCAGAATCCCGGCCAGATCAGCGGAGTCGTTCAGACATCCTACGGCTTCCACATCATCCAGACGGAAGAAAAGCAGAATGCCGGAGTGAAACCGCTGGCTGAAGTGAAGGACGAGATCGAGCAGGTGCTCAAGGCGCAGAAGGCCAGCACGCTGATCAACCAGAACTCGACGGACGCGGAAGACATCGCGGACAAGCAGGGGCTGGACAAGGCGGCCGCCAAGTTCGGCGTTCAGGTTATTGAGAGCAATCCTATTACCCGTTCTGATGTGCTGCCGGGCGTGGGTCCGGCGCCCGAACTCCTGCAGCAGATCTTCGCCACGCCGGCGAATTCCGCTCCCCAGATCGCGCGCGCGCAGCAGGCCTATGTCCTGTTCCAGGTGACCAAGGTTACTCCTGCAACCACGCCGACGCTGGATGAAATCAAAGGCAAAGTCACAGCGGATTTTGTCAACCAGCGCGCCAATGACATGCTGCAAAAGGACCTGAAAGAGCTGGCGGATCGCGCACACGTGCTGCATGATCTGGCGAAAGCGGCGAAGGAACAGGGCACAACGGTTAAAAGCGTCGACATGCAGGGCCGGAGCGATACAGTCCCGGGCCTGGGTGCCATGGCCGGCCCGCTGAGCGCGGCCTTCAACCTGAAACCGGGCGAGATCAGCGGACCGCTGAACCTGGGAGACAAGGGCGCCGTTGTGCAGGTTACGGACCGCCAGGAGCCATCCACTAGCGATGCGGGGTTCGCCGCGACACGCGACCAGTTGAGGGATCAATTGATGCAGCAGAAGCGCCAGCAGGCTCTGGCCCTTTTCATGAGCAACGTTGACGCACGGCTGAAAAAAGAGGGCAAGCTGAAAATCAACAACGCGGAGATGAGTTCGTTGACGAAGAGCCGGGGCTGAAGCGCATCATAGAAAGTATGCTATGTAACCGTTGCGCCGGAGCGCTGCTCCACATCACCTCTCTGCCTTCCTCCGGGGGCATCGGCGACCTGGGACCTGAAGCTTATGCTTTCGCGGATTTTCTTGCGCAAAGCAGGATGGGTCTCTGGCAGGTGCTGCCGCTCTCACCGCCGGGTATGGGCAATTCGCCCTATTCGTCCCTCTCCGCATTTGCAGGTAACCCGCTGCTGATCAGCCTGGAACGGCTGGCGCAGCGGGGCTGGATTGGCGCAGATCGCCTCAAAAGCCAGCCTGCGTTTTCCAATCGCGTCAATTTTGAAGAGGTTCTGCGCTTCAAAATGCCTCTGCTGCGCGAAGCCGCCCAGAATTTTCTGCAGGGCCACCACGGCGCGGACCGTGGCCGTTTCGAGGAGTTCAAACGGGAACAGGCGTGGTGGCTGGAAGATTTTGTCCTCTTCGACGTGATGCGGCAAATGCATGCGGGCGCTACCTGGAGTTCCTGGGAGAGCGGCCTTTGCCGCCGCGAGCCGGCCGCCCTGCATCACTTTGGCCTGGACCACCAGCAGGAACTGGAGGTGGAACGCGCCATCCAGTTTGCCTTTGTCGAACAATGGCGTTCACTGCGGCGCTACTGCCACCAGCGCGGAATCAAAATCGTGGGCGATGTGGCCATCTTTGTGAGCTATGACAGCGCCGACGTCTGGCGCAATCAGCACATCTTCCATCTCGGCCAGGATCTGCAGCCCACCGTGGTTGCGGGCGTTCCGCCCGACGCATTCAGTGAGACCGGACAGCGCTGGGGAAACCCGCTGTACCGCTGGGAAACATGCAAGGGACAAAATTACGACTGGTGGGTCCACCGCATGTCATGGGCGCTGGAAACCTGCGACATCGTTCGTCTCGACCATTTCCGTGGATTTGAGAGCTACTGGGAAATTCCCGCATCGCAGCCCACCGCCGTGCACGGGCGCTGGGTGAAGGGGCCCGGGGATGATCTGTTCCGCGTATTAAAGGAACGTCTGGGCAATCTGCCCTTTATCGCCGAAGACCTGGGACTGATCACGCCGGAGGTGCACGCGCTGCGCGAGCGCCTTGCAATTCCGGGGATGAAGGTGCTGCAGTTCGGGTTTGGCGATCCTGGAGCGCATATTTACCTGCCGCACAAATATGAGCAGAACTGCGTGGTATACACGGGCACGCACGACAATGACACCACACGGGGCTGGTCGCGAAACGCCCGGCGCGAAGAAAAGCAGAGCGCGCTTGAATACTTCGGGCCGGCGGAAGACGGCATGCACTGGGCGTTCATTCGCGGGGCGTTTGCGTCCATCGCCGGCATGGCAATTGTTCCCTTGCAGGATTTCCTCGGACTGGACAGTGACGCGCGCATGAACACGCCATCACTCAGTGATGGCAACTGGGGATGGCGGTACTCTCCGGGCGCTTTGACCGGCGAACTTGCCGGGAAGATCGCCGCCCTTTGCAACGTGAGCGATCGCGGTCCGGGGGCGTCAGCCGCTGATCAGCAGCGCGACCGGGAAATGCGCGAAGAGTTCGCTGCATAAGAGAGTCCGGCCCGGCGAAACTTTGATTTTTTCGCCGGTAAAGACGTTCTCCACAAACTCAGAGGTGCGCGGAGGAACGGGAAGCTCCGTGGTGCTCCAAAGGTCTCCCATGGGAGGCCGCAACGTACCCCCTGCAAGCGTACAGCTCAACCGCGGAACTGCCGTGATGGCGACTTCCGCGCCGTTTTCGCGCGCGAAGGCCACAACGTGGTCGCGTTGGGGACCG
The DNA here is from genome assembly GCA_050258305.1 of Actinomycetota bacterium. GTDB lineage: Bacteria > Acidobacteriota > Terriglobia > Terriglobales > Acidobacteriaceae > Angelobacter. The sequence goes on along the minus strand of JBLMYN010000373.1, from coordinate 16,839 downwards.
GTGGCCAGCAGAGGCGTGTAATCGCGGGCATGGAACAGCTCCCGGCGATTGCGACGCAGGCGCAGGGCCTGCATGGTGGTCCAGAGCTTGATGCGGCCGTCCTGATACTGGTCAACCAGCTCATCGCAGAGCGGGACGAGATCACCGGATTCAGCGCGGCGATCCAGATCGGCAAGCAATTGCCTTCGGCTCGCGTAGTCCACGGGCCTCCGATTGTCAGGATCCACCAGACTGAACTGCCAGAGCTCCATGCCCTGGTAAATGTCCGGGTTGCCGGGCGAGGTAATCATCAGGAGCCGCTGGGCAAGCGAGTTTATGGCGCCGAAGAACGAAGTGATCGTGGTGAAAGCCTGCATCTGTTCAAGAAACACGTTGGGACGCGCCGCCGTTGCGGGCGTAAGAATTTTTTCAATGAACTGCTGCAGCGCCTCGACATAAACAGGATCGTCATTGATCCAGCTCAGATTGACCTTGGCTTCATGCACGGCTTTGGTCATGTACTGCTTGATCCGCTCGATATAGCTCTGGTGCGCCTCGTGGCCGCCGAATTCGAAGGGCCAGGAACCGGCCAGCGTCTGGTAAAGGAAATATTCCTCGTTCGAGTCGGGGACCTTTCGTCCGTCAGCCAGCATGCGCTTGCGGGTCCGGTTCGCTTTACGCCATTTGAAAACCTGCGCGGCCCAGTTTTTCGGGATTTCTGAAATCACGTCAAGCCGGGCGCGAACGTCCTCGCTGCGCTTGCTGTCGTGCGTTGAAGTCGTCAGCATGGAGAATGGCCAGCGCTCGGCGCGCTTGCGGTTCCCCTCGTGAAATTCCTGCACGGTGCTGCCAAACTGTTTGGGCGAGCCGCCAACTTCATTCACGGCGATAAAACGGGAGTAAAGATAGCAGGCCGTGTCTTCCAGTCCTTTGGCCATCACCGGTCCTGTCAACTGCTGGAACTTGAGCGTGAAATAGAGCTTTTTGCGATAAAGCTCAGGTTCGTCGCGCTGGCGAAGCAGCAGGATATCGCGCAGGAAATCAAAGCTTGCGGGGGCATCGTCAGGATTGTGGCGCTTGGCGCGAGCAATGGCTTCGTTGACGTAACCCTGGTCACGCTCGCTGATCCGTCCGCGTTCGTCAATGTACGTGCGGTAAACGGGAAAACAGGCGATGGTTTCACGGATCACGTCGCGAAGCGCCTTGCGGGTAAAATCACGCGCGTAGCGGTCGGTAATGGAGAGCTCATCGAGCAGATGGGCAAGCACGTTGACTTCGCTGGCCAGCGACGAATGGATGATCAGCTTCTTGGAGTTGTAAATCACCGCGTCCACATCCAGCGCGCTGCCGGTGAAGCGATGATAGATGTTCGTGAACTGGCGTTCATTGCGGCGCTCAATAAAGATACCGTTGACCAGAGCGGTGAATTCATACCCCGAGGTTCCGTCCACCGGCCATTCGCAGGGAAGGTCCTCTCCCGGCTCAAGGATCTTCTCCACCACGGTGTAGAGTGGCGCGTGGTCCTTCATCCATTCATGCTGGCCGAAGGCCTGCTGTATTTCTTCTTCAATCCCGTTTTCCGCCAGTGGCGGGCGTGGCGTGGCTCCCGCGCACTGGCTGGCGGCAAACAGCATCTGCACGCGCACCAGATACTGTCGCGGATTCAGCAGCCCGTCGCAGTGGTCAACACGAAGCCCCTGAATCACGTCCTCCGCCAGCAGCCTCCTCAGCAGCTCGTGCGTGGCGGCAAAAACACGCGGACTTTCCATGCGCAGTCCGATCAGGTCGTTAATGTCGAAGAAGCGGCGGTAATTGATCTCCTCCCCGGAAACTCGCCAGTTTGCAAGCCGGTAGACCTGCTGTTCAAGAAGGCGATGGAGATAGTCGAAGCTGCGCGCATCGCCCGGCCGTCCCTTGTAGATTGCGAGTGCTCTCTCGGTGAGCGCGCGCGCTTCCGGTGAATTCTCAATCAGCCGCTGCAACGCTTCGCTCAACGGGCCAACGGCACTCCTTCGCTGGCGCACCAGTTCACCATCTCTTGTGCTGTGCGAAGGCAAACTGCGCATCCCGGCAAGCAGACTCCGCATTTCCTGGCTGGGAATCTCATGGCTTAAGGGATCAAAGATCATGGGAATGGTCTGAGGATCGAGCGGGAGCACCTTGTCATAGTATTTAACGTGGAATCCGTCCGAGCCAAATACCAGCCTGATGTGGCCGCGCTCCAGCTCTGCGCCGTACTGGTCTCCCAGGATCGGAAGCAGCAACTTGTTTTTGAGTTCAGGCTTGATCGGGTCCCAGTCGATGTCAAAGAATTCGGCGAACTCTGACGTACGCCCGTTGCCCAGCACCTCGAGCCACCAGGGGTTCTCCCCCGGACCAATCCCCATGTGATTGGGGACAATGTCCAGTACCTGCCCCATCCCGAACTTCCTGAGTTCGCGCACCAGATCCATCAGGTCCTGGTAGCTGCCAACCTCGGGATTCAACTGATTGTGATCGGTGATATCGTATCCGTGCATGCTGCCGGAACGGGCCTTCAACACGGGCGAAGAGTACACATGCGAAACGCCCAGGGCGTGCAGATAATCGGCAAGCTGCCGCGCATCATGAAAGGTAAACCCGGCGTTGAATTGCAGGCGATAGGTCGAGAGCGGCCGGGTGCTGCGCTTCCGCGCCGCCAGACGGTCGAGGCACTCGGAGATACCGGTCGATTCTGGAATCAGTACGGCTGGATCTGATCTCATGTGACTTGAGGAGCAAGGCAGCAGCCCTGAACGTTAGATGCGGGAATCAGGGTCCACAGCTCTGCAGTTCCGCTGCTTTACTAAACGGCACGATCATCAGACAATAAAGATTCCCTTGGAGGGGCAAGCAAACCTCATGCCTGTGACTGGTGAACTTATCCGCTTGATGAATTATGTCGATGACATTGCCGCCACCCTGCGCCGTATACAGGCCGGCATTGCAAACATGAACGACGAAGAAAAAAAACGTCTGGCCGATTACATGCGCAAGGCAGACCCCAACTATACCAAAATGGTTGACGGGCTGGAGAAAAGCTGACGCATGCCTGAAATCCGAACGGTGGCCGTGATCGGCGCCGGGATCATGGGCCGCGGCATTGCTCACGTAGCCGCGCTTGGCGGCTATCGCACCATCCTCGAAGACATTCTCCCGGCCAGCCTGCGCAAGGCAGAAAGCGAAATCCGCGGAAATCTGGATAAGGCCATTGAACTGGGCAAGATCTCCCGGCCCGATGCCGACGCTGCCTTTGCCCGCGTGGAATACGCTTCCAGCGTGGAACAGGCCGCCAGAGAAGCCGATCTCGTGATTGAGGCAGTGCCGGAGGAGATGGAATCGAAGATTGAAATCTTTACCCTCCTCGACAAGATCTGCAAACCGCATACGATACTCGCTTCCAACACCTCATCACTCAGCGTGACGGAGATTGCATCCGTCACTTATCGTGCGCACCACATTCTGGGCATGCACTTTTTCAACCCCGTGCACAAGATGAAGCTGCTGGAAGTAGTGCGGGCTCTGGAGACAGACGAAGAGGCCGTCGCCGCCTGCGCCGAAGTTGGCCGCCGGATGGGGAAAGAAGTGGTGGTGATCAAAGAAGCGCCCGGATTTATCACCAGCCGCATCAACGCCATGATTGGCAATGAAGCGTTTTACATGCTGCAGGAAGGCATAGCCTCGGCTGCGGACATTGATAAGGCGCTGAAGCTGGGATTGAATCATCCCATGGGTCCGTTTGAACTCGTCGATCTGGTGGGGCTTGATACGCGCCTGCACATCCTCGAATACCTGCACAAGTCCCTGGGTGAAAAATTCCGCCCCGCGCCTCTGCTGGTGCAATATGTAAAAGCTGGACGGCTGGGCAGAAAATCGGGGAAGGGCGTTTATGAGTACCCGGAAGCTCGCGAGACTGCGAAAAAGCAGTAACTACTTCCTTCTGAAAGCAGCAAAAACCCTCGGGCGGTCCCCGGAGGGTCAACTCGGGGACCGGTTTCTGGAGGTGGTGGCTGGGTCAGATTCAACCGAGGGGAGGAAACCTGGGGGTCAAAAACCAAATAGTTTGTTGATTAGTTCTTTACCTCACTGCCTGGCGCGTCTTCTTTCAGTGCGCCTTTAAAATGACGAATCCCGTCACCAAGCCCCTTGCCCAGATCAGCCAGTTTTGACGGACCAAAGAAAAGCAGAGCGATGATCAAGATCACCAGCAAGTGCATTGGCTGCATGATACCTTCAAACATTTTTCCTCCCAGAGTGCCTCTCGACTGAAATTTGGCTGGTCTTAACAATGCCAGCCACAAACGGAGTATGTCGATGCTTCCTTACGGCAAGATTAGAGGAATATTAGATTTACTAATTACGTCCGAGCCGTTACCGGGAATCCGCCGCAAGAGTTTTGCCTTCAATGAGTTCCCTCATCGCGGCGACCACCTCATGGGGAGCTTCCAGCGAACTGCTGTGCCCGCTGCCGGGAATACGCACCAGCCGTGAGTTGCGGATGGCCGCTGAAAGCTTTTCCGAGTTGCGCGGGGGCTGGGGCGTGTCGTCTTCGCCGGTGATGATCAGCGTGGGACAGCGGATCGCCGCCAACTCATCGGCGCTGAACTCCGGCCGGTTCATCACGCCCATGAGCGCATAGGCGGCATTCTTTGGCCGCGAGCGCAGCTTCGCTGTCCATTCCTTCAGCATGCCTTGCTTCGCCGGATCGGTACTGCTGCGCGTGGTCTTGCCGAAAAGCTCCTGCACAGCAATGCCGGTGAACGGCCCCGTGCCGACAATCTTCACCATTTGGGCGAGAAAAGCGTAGCGCAGACGGCTCGATGCGGCTTCTTTCTGCGCGCCAGTGTTCATCAGCGTCAGCGTACGAATCAGTTCCGGCCGGCGCGAGGCCAGTCGCATGCCCACGAAGCCTCCCATGGAGAGGCCGGCAAAATGGCACGGGGCTGCTTTAAGAGCCTCGATCAACGCTGCCGCGTCGGCAGAAACCGTATCCATGTCATAGCCGGACCCGGGATCGGCGGACTGCCCCTGCCCGCGATGATCGTAAGCAATCACGCGATATCGCCCCTCGAACGCGGCACGCTGCGCCTCAAACATCGTATGATCCATCAACAGGCCATGTGAGAAAACGATGGTTTCCTGCCCGCTGCCGGACTCCTTGTAAAACAACTCAACACCGTTCACTTTGATGGTGGACACGGAACGCTCCTCTGAAGCATTTTTGTCTATGGCTCATGGCTCAAGGCACATTGCAGCCGGCCGCCGTAGCAGAGTGCGGCGCCAATGGCGGCAGTTTCGCCTTTACTAACACCTGATTGAATGATGGAATCTGCTGCGCATTCAAGTCGCGCCACTTCACCAGATTGCTGTCGAGGGTTTCACAGCTTTGCTTCACCGCTGCCCGCACCGTCGCCGAAGGGCGAATGTCTGCATTTTCTACGCTGAAGATCAGCCGGGCCAGATCGCGGTTCACGGGACCAACCCCGGGATCCTTCTTTGTGCCCGTCTCCAGCGCGTCAATCTGCTTCTGCAGATCCAGGGCAGTATTCTTGGAGGCGGAATCCTGCAGGGATTTCATGCGTACCGCCAGGGACTTCCGCAGCGCCGCCATCTGACGATAAGAGTCGTAGCTCGCTTTCATCCCGGCAGCCACTTCCAGCGCCACGTCGCGCTGCTGAATCAGATCCCCCTGCGGCGTGTGGACGCGCGGATCCATCTCCACGGTGAGCGGCTGGCGCAGGGTCTTGCCGTTGTAGCGGAGTTCAGCCGTGTATTTCCCAGGCGCAACCAGAGGTCCGCGGGGCTGCTGGCGCGGCGTCAAACCGGGGATGGCGTGATCTGCGAACGTATATTCCGTGTAGTCCAGCAGATCGCCATAGTAGCTGTATGGAAGAGTAGCCGGGGCCGGGTATCGCAAGTCCCACACAAAGCGGTTCACGCCCGCGGCGTTCGATAGTGCCGTCTCGGGAGCAAACCAGTAACTGGGGACGTTAGCCGGGGGATACATGACCCGTTTCTGCTCACTGGAAAAACTGGCCACTTCGCTTCCCTTCTCGTCGTAGATGGTCAGCGTAAGCTTCCCCTTGACAGGAGTCTTCAGAAAATAGTCGATCACGGCTCCGTCCGGAGGGTTCTGGCCGGCGGGAGTTTCCTTTGGGTACGGCGTGTCCTGATAGTTGTCCCAGCGAACGCGCACGCCGGTTTCCGGCGCCAACAAGTAAGCCTCCGCGGCCGTGATCTCCGGCGTCATCTCGCGCAATGGCGTGATGTCATCCATAATCCACAATCCGCGGCCGAAGGTGGAGATTGCCAGATCATTGCCATGGACCTGAATATCAGTGACCGGGGTGGGCGGCAGGTTCAGCGAAAGCGACTGCCAGTGATCGCCCTCATCCCACGACACAAATACACCGGTATCGGTTCCCGCATAAAGCAGGCCTTTACGCTGGGGATCTTCCCGCACCACACGTACCATCTCATTCTGCGGGAAACCATTCGTAATTTTTTGCCAGGTCTTTCCGTAGTCACGGGTGCGTAAGACCACGGGAAGAGTGGACTCCCGTGTTGCGCCCACGGTCAGGTACGCGGTGGCGGGATCGTGGTGCGATGCTTCCACGTAAAGTATCTGCATGGGCTCCAGAAAGCCGGAAGGCGAGACGTTCTGCCAGTTTGCGCCGCCATCGCGTGTAAGGTAAACCAGCCGGTTGCTTGTACCCACCCAGATTTCTTTTCCGTCCAGCGTAGAAGGAGTCAGCGCGGTGATGGCAGGCGGCTTCGGCCGGCCCGGTTCTGCTTTCCCTTCCGCTTCCTGCGGCTCCACGTATCCGGTCAGGTCGGGACTCATCTCCTGCCAGGTCATGCCGCCATCCTGCGTCTTCATCACGAATTGCGTTCCCAGGTAGAGCACGAGAGGATCTTGTGGCGAAAACACCAGCGGCGGCATCTGCCCGCTGCGGTACCTCTTGCCGTCTTCAAAGACCGTGGCCACCTGGCCAGTCCTCTTGTCAAAGCGCACCACTGATCCATACCAGCCTCCGCTGTAAACAAAGTTGGGATGAGCAGGATCGGGAGCGATGTAGGCATATTCAAATCCGCCAATCGAATACCAGTCCTGCGGCATGATTTGCCCGTAATCGCTGCGGCTCAGAACTCCGGCCGTTCCGCTGTCCTGCTGCGCGCCGTAAACACGGTAAGGAAACTGATTGTCTGTGGAAACGTGATAGAACTGCCCCGTGGGCTGGTTGTACCAGGTGGTCCAGGTGTTTCCGCCATCGACAGTGATAATTGCGCCCTGATCCACGCCAAGCAGCATTCGGTTGGAATTGCGCGGGTCAATCCACAGGACGTGAAAATCATCGCCGCTGGGCGCGCCGACGTAAGCTTCAAATGTTTTTCCACCATCGGTGGAGCGATAGAGAGAAGTCTGGGCCACGTACAGCACGTCAGGATGATTGGGGTCGGCAAAAACGCGGCTGAAATACTGGCTACCCACCACGCGGGGGTCCTTGGTGGATTGCCGCCAGGTTGCGCCGCCATCATCAGAGCGAAAGAATCCCTGATCCAGGATGGCGTACAGCCTCCGCCCTCCGTTCCCGGGCGCCACGGCTATCCCCATTCTCTTCCGCGCCTTCTCCGGCAGGCCTTTTGTGTGCAGGTGCTTCCACGTCGAGCCTTCATCGGCGGATTCGACGATCTCAGAAGTAGCTTCAGCTCTGGATGCTCCCGAGCCCGAAGCAGGCTGGTAAACCACGGCATAGAGCTTGCGCGGATTGCCGGGATCGGCGCACATATCCACGATGCCCAGGCTGCTGTCGTCACGAAATGCTTTCGTCCATGTCTTACCGCCATCCATCGTCTTGAAGATGCCTCGGTTGGCGGTTTTCGCCCAGCGCGGGAGCGGCTGCCACAAAATGCCCATCCCCACGGAGTTGGCGGCGACAACCACAACGTTGGGATCGTGGGGGTCAACCACGATCGCCTGAATAAAAAGGACGTTGTCCAGTCCAGCCTTGTGCCAGGTCGCTCCACCGTCTGAAGACCGGTAGAGTCCGTTGCCCCGGGTCTGCTCGCCCGTGCCCACGTAAACGATATGCGGATTGGAAGGAGCAACAGCCAGCGCGCCAATGGAAGCAACATGCTCCTTGTCGAAAATCGGCTGCCAGACCCGGCCCGCATCCGTGCTCTTCCAGACGCCGCCTCCGGGCGCACCGAAGTAGTACGTGTTCGGGTCGCCGGGCACACCGGCGACTGCTGTGACGCGGCCCGCGCGAAACGGGCCGATCAGCCTCCACTTGAGCGCGGAGAACTGGCTGGCATCGGGTTGCCGGGCTGCGCCGGCAACAGGCAGGGTTGCAGCAATCGTGGCCAGGCAAAGGAAAATGCAGAATTTCAGGTAAGAATGACGAATTGCGGTCAGATGCATGAATGGCTCCGGTTCACGTTTATATCAGGAAACCGGCCCATCTCAACAGGCCCCAGAACCGGACCACACACTCTGCTATGCTAGAAAAGTACCTCTTTTTCAAGTTGGAGAATTTTTAATGGCATTCATGAGAACGTCCAACCCCACGCTGAACGACCAGGTATTCCGCAACGAAAGGGCCGCGTTCGGCGACACAATGACCATCCAGGGCGCGGTAAACAAGACAGGCATCCTGCTCCTTTGCGCCATCGCCACCGCGGCATGGACGTGGAATCTCGCCATGCACTCTGATTCGCCTGTCGCCGTGGCTCCGCTGGTCGTGATCGGCGGCATCGGCGGGTTGGTGGTTGCGCTGGTGACTGTCTTCAAAAAGCAGTGGTCGGCGATAACCGCGCCTCTCTATGCGCTGCTGGAAGGACTGGTGCTGGGCGCGGTTTCCGCCATGTTCGAGGTGAGGTTCCCGGGAATCGCCATTGAGGCGGTGGCGCTGACCTTCGGGACCATGCTGGTTCTGCTGCTCGCGTACAGTTCCGGGCTGATTCGTGTCTCGGATAAATTCCGCCTCGGCGTAGTAGCGGCCACGGGTGGAATTTTCTTCTTCTATATGCTTACCTGGATCCTGGGCTTCTTTCACATCCAGTTGTTTTCGTCAGTGTACGGCTCCGGGACCATTGGGATTGCCTTCAGTGTCTTTGTCGTCATTATCGCCGCGTTGAACCTCGTGCTGGACTTTGACCTGATCGAGCACGGTGCAGCTTCCGGAGCTCCAAAGTACATGGAATGGTACAGCGCGTTCGCGTTGATGGTGACGCTGGTCTGGATGTACTTTGAAATCCTGCGCCTGCTCAGCAAGCTGCGCGAACGGTAATAATCCCGAGAACCAAAGCACTCGCCAAGCACGGGCAGAGGCGTCTCTGGATATTCTCTTGCCGCTGAATTTCATTCAGCACAGCGCGCCGTTACCATCCTACACACCGCACCGCGGAATATTCTTCACACATGCGGCGTCACGCTCGTCTAAGTGCGTGTGAATACAGCAGTTTTGCGGCGGCCGGTTTGGCAAGCTATTTGCCTTCTGGGTTGTTATGGCGGAAAAACAAAACAGCAAAGATGCAGTCAGAAAGTTGCTGGAAGGCCGCATGGATCCCGAGAGCGTGCTGGCGCGCGAGATCACTGAAGCCGTGACTGAGCGTGTTCTGAAAAATTCCGCAGCCACGGAACCGTCCCGCTAACACACCATCCGAGACCATAGACTTCTCGCCGAATCGCGCGGCGCTTCAGCAAACTCAGGGTTGCCCTTTCAGACGCGGACCCCATTGGCTTCCTCCAACGTCAGCAGGAACCATCCTCTCCCCGGATTCAAGTCCCTGCTCGTCCGCCAAACAGGACAACGTCCTTAATCCCTTGACCATCGCATTTATATAAATACCAATCGTGAAAAATTAAGAGGTGCAAAATGACCGCAGCAAGGAATTCTAAGGTCAGCTTCGCCAGCGGAGTAAACGTGGTTCTCGGAATCTGGCTGATCATTGCCGGATTCACTCTGTCAGCCACCGGTATCGCTCTGGGGAATGACATTGTTATAGGAGCTTTGATCGTGATCTTTGCCTCATGGCGGCTCTCGAGCGGGCCGGCAGGCAGAACCGGCAGTTGGATCAACTTCATTCTTGGGATCTGGCTGCTGTTTGCGCCATGGGTGTTGGGGTATGTGAGCAACTCTTCCCGCTGGAATGACTTTGCAGTGGGCTGGGTCGTGCTGATCCTGGCAGCCTGGAGCGGAAGCATACGATCCGGAAGGGACATTCTGATCCCTCCCGAGGAAGGGCGCAGAGCGGCCTAGTCAGACCGCCCGGCTGGCGGGAATCAGGCTCAAACCCCGGTTTCTGGACTCAGGTTGAACGAATTGGATTGAGCGCAGTGGCATTTCGGAGCTTCAGAGGGGCGCCGGCTTCAGCGCTGACGCCCTCTCTGGGTAATGCCTGCTAGAACGCAACTCCGAAATGCGAGGCAAAGGTGACCGGGGTGCTGGACGGCAAACCGGTCGGCTGATCGAAACGCACGGGCAGGTCAGCTTCAATGAAATAGGCTTTGAAAAAGCCTGTCTTGTCGCCGATGGGCCAACTCTTGTTCACCAGCGGCGTAAAGCCAAACTGCGTTGAGTTGACGCCAAACGCGGCGCGCATTCCCACGCCGATGCCGTGCCCCATGTCAAACACCAGTCCGGGATGGAACGTCAGGTTCACCTGGCGCGGCGTGTCCTGGATGCCAGGGACAAATTCCATATCAAAAGCCACTCTGCCCGGGCCTTTGACGGTAATTCCCATGGGAAAGCCGATGTTGAAATTATCAGACAACGTGGTTGTCTGGCCGGCGGCATGTGTCACCCACGGCAACACAACTCCTACGTGGCCTCCGATACCGTCCTGAGCAGCCGCAGGAACAGAAGCAAACGTAAATGCCAGGATAAGGGCCGCTGCGCAGAGCGCCCGGTTTGCATACAGGTGAAGCTTACATACTTTCATGGACTTCGTAGTTCTCCGTTCAATCAGTATTCCTTCTACTTTCCAGGGCTGCGCTGATGGCTAACCCATCCGTGGACACCGAAAGACATGTGTTTGGGCAGCGGGCTTCCAATCCGCTGGTTTCGGCCTCATGCCGAAAACATGTTGGGGAGTTCCAGAAATCTGAGAAGAGTCTTATCCTGCAAACTTGCCGGCGGATCAATGACCCAGTCATTTAGGCTGGAATAGTCCAGCTTCTAAAGTTGCTAAGGAGCATAGATTCACATGTCAGCTCTAGCAACTTACGAAGGTAATCCGAGGCAAGCTATAAATTGTGACGATCGTGCATTGTGGCGAGTGCCTTTTGCACGCGACGTGGGACTGAAGCCTGGTTCCATACTTCCCCACTGGGAGCAAATCGAACACGTACCCGGAAGTACATTGCCCACTCAGACAGACAAAGATTCGGCTGAATGCACCAGCCTAAGTCACCTTGCTCCTATGCATGGCCAGATGATAGAAGCGAGGAGTACCTGAAAACGGTCCTTCCTGGTTCCCCCCAGGTCTCCTCCCCCGGACCAGCAATGACTGGCTTGCCCGATTCATTCCCCGCTCGGCGAGCCCCCTCCTGAAAGGAGAGAAGCATGAATTGTGCAGGTCGGTTTGCATTTTCGCTGCAGGCGCTGGTGCTCGCCATGCTGTTACCCGGCAGCCTCTGGGCGCAAGGCAACTTCGTTTTTACCAACAATGACCAGGTGACCAATACTATTTCCGCGTTCTCCGTCGGCGCTGACGGCACGCTCACACAGGTTGCGGGTTCACCGTTCGCAACCGGAGGCGCCGGAAGCGGAGGTGGCCTTTTCGCCTCCAACCGCATCGGCGCGACCGTTGCCGGAGACCTGCTGTTTGCAGCCAATACTGAGACAGACAACATAAGCGTCTTCAAGATAGATCCCAGCACCGGCGTGTTGACGGCAGTTCCGGGCTCGCCGTTTGCCACGGGTAACGTGGGCGGAAATGCGGCCGGAATCTCCGTGTCCGCCACGCCCGATGGCAGGTTCCTTATGGCGGCCAGCTTCGGCTCATCCAACGTGGCGGTGTTCAGCATCGGCTCCAACGGCGCGTTATCACCGATTACGGGTTCGCCCTTCCCAACTCAGGCCAATCCGTTTTCCATCACCATCAGCCCAAATGGCAAGTTTCTGGCGGTGGCGGAAGGTGATGTGGAGATGTTCAGCATTGCCTCCAGCGGATCACTGACTTCTCTCGGCCTGTTCCCAAGCGGTCTGGCGAGAGGGCTCGACATGAACTGCTCCACAACTTCGCTTTTCGCCGGAGAGAGCGACGGCACGGTAACAATCATGGACGCATTCAATCTCGCGTCCAGCGGAGCGCTGGCGCCAGTGCCGGGTTCACCGTTCATTACCGGTCCGGGAGCAGACGCCAACGGGGTAGCGCTCAGTCCTGATGGCAAAACGCTCTTTGTAAGCAACCAGCTAAGCAACACGGTGACCGTGTTCAGTGCCGCCGCTGACGGTACACTCTCGCAGGTTGCAGGTTCGCCGTTCGCGATGAATGGTGCCGTGATAACTCCTGCGGGCGTAGCCACAAGCCAGGATGGAAGCTTTCTTTATGTCGCGGACACGACCCCGGCAATCTCCGTCTTTAAAATCGGCACTGGCGGGACACTGACGGAAGTGGTTGGATCGCCTTTCTCCATCACACAGGAGCGCGGCCTGCATGCGCTCACCGCGTTTCCGCCCAAGTCCTGTGCGCCTCCCGCGCCGCCGGTACTGACGGTGGGGATTGAGATCAAACCACCTGCCGTGCCGCCGGTCCCAATTAATCCACGTTCACCAGGAAAGATTCCCGTGGCAATCCTGTCCACCAGTTCTTTCAACGCTGTGACTCAGGTGGATCCCAAGTCGGTGACCTTCGGCGCCACCGGCAACGAAGCCAGTCTCGCCTTCTGCAACCCGGACGGCGAAGACGTGAACGGAGATGGCTTGCCCGACCTTGTCTGCCACTTCTTTACCCGGCGGACCGGCTTCTCCAATGGCAGCACCAGCGCCATGCTGAAAGGCAAGACTGTCAGTGGCGCCGCGATCCAGGGATCCGAGGCCATCACTACTGTTCCGCGTCACCATGATGACAACGACAATGATCACGACGACAAGCACTGAGCGGCAGCCTGCGCACCATCAGTGCGGCTAAAATGCGCGAGAGCCAAACCGCTTCATTCAGCACGAAGAAGTGGTTTGGCTCTGCGGTTCTTTAAGCTGCAAGATTCAGTCGAACAGCCAGATTTCGCACCGATATCGCTGGCAGCCTGAGCAGAACATGAACGGAAAAAATCGAGACTGAGCTCAGTGCGTCCCGGCCGGGCAGGCGGTGCCAACCCACCGGGAATCCATTTTGATCACGGAATGCATGGTATGGCCTCCCATGGTGGCCGTCACGTTCCCGGAACTGGTGACGTGTTCGCGGCTGCTGGCATGGATCACCATGTGCACGTCGCTTTTGGAACTGCCGTCCGTGCAGGCCTCACGTACATCGAGATCCGACGCGGTCGATTTGATCACCGTCTCCTGGCACTTCATGTTGTTGTCTTTGTCCGTGAACGGGTCCTCAGTCAGCTGCTTTTCAGTCAAACAGTTTTTGTAGGTTCTGCTCCTCGGCACGCCATTGGCATGTTTCTTCATGGCCGCTTCAAATCTGGCGCGCTGTGCCGGCGTCAATCGCGCAGCCATCTCCGGAGGAATGCCCATGCTGCCGTTGACGGTCGTTGTAGACCTGGTCTGCCAAAGACCGGTTTTGATATTCAGAGGTTTAGCTTTCCCACCTGCCCAGAGCCCGGAAGCCCACAGGCAAACAACACCCAAAACGATGATTTTTCGCATTTCTACTCCACTCTCAATTGAGAATCTTTCCTGCGTTCTTGAGTTTTGCAAGAGGAATTCTACCGGAGCGAACCCGGCTCGCGGGCGCCTACGAACGGCGCCTGATTCATCCCGGCAGGCGGATAAAAAGCGCCTGCCCGCTTCTATTGTGCCGAATTCACCACGGAAAACGATTCCACAAACATTTTTACTGCCTCCGGCGGAGTTATACCGTCAGGAAACATGGCCATCACCGCGTAAGCGTAGTGCTTCCCCCAATAAAGATTGCCGGTCATCACCAGCCGGGCATTCGTCATTGCGCAGCTCAAACGGTACGAGTGGCCGATAAAGCCATCCACTACAGGCGACGCGGGCTGCTCGGTATCCACCTGGCATTTCGGCAGTTCCTTGAACACGGCGTCCCTGAAGGCGTTGAAACTGGTATCGTCCACGTTCTGGCCATCGACCATGCTTGTGTAGACGACCGTGTAGTAGACCGGCTTCTCCACCGCCATGAGGGTGTGCGAGTCAACCTTGTCGTCTTTCTTGTTCACGTTGTCCTGCGGTGCTCCCGGAAACAGGACACTGAAGTTGCCGTTTGTGTTTGAGTATTTCTTCCAGTTGCCGGTCTGTCCCGTGAACGGACTCGACAGCAGCAGTAGAACGAACAACGCTCGCACCATATATCGCATGGTCTCTCCCCGCTCCTCACATGTTATTGGGCCGGATTTCTGCAGCGATTCTGGCATGACGTTCGGTCAGCGACAAGCATCACGCCCGTTACCAAGGTCACCTCCGGATAACCCGGCACTAACCCGCGCCGATGTGCAGAAAACCATCGGCTCGAATCGATGCGGTCACGCCACGTATCCGATTCTGCGGCTGGCTGAAACGACGGATTCTCAACTGTAACCGGCGCCGGACATTAAACATCACTACTGCCTTCATCTTCACCCACAGCACATCCGCCGGGTGACGGCGGTCACAGACCCCTTCAGCGGGCAAAAGTAACATTTGCATCCGTTTCCTAAGAGCTCTCTCATCGATTTCAGGGTTCGGAGAGAGCGGCCGGCTGAGACCTCCCCCCAGGGCTGCACCGGGCAGGGTGTGGCTTCCCTCACCAAGTCACTCGAACGATTTCAACAAGTGCGCTCTGCAGGCCCGCGGGGCCTGTGATCTTGCTTCGAACTGCAACTACAGCAAAACGAAACTTCGGCTTCCATCCTGCGCCGGGACAAAAGCCCGGTTGCAACAACTACTAAGGAGAAAAGAATCATGGGTCGCAATCATGAGCACGACGGCATCTGGCTCTCAGAGAACTCTGACAGATCACGGATGAGAGCGGCGCAGGACGCGCGCCGGAACCGCAAAGAGATTAACAAAGCATTTACGCATGGCCAGGTTTCACGCCGTGAACTGGTGAAGTGGGGATTGTTTACCAGCGCAGGGATCGTGGCGCCCATCGGCGGATTGAGTCCGTTCGTTACACCTGTCCACGCATCAAGTTGGGGCAGTTATGGCGGCAGCAGGGGAAGCGGCAGCGGCGTACCCACCGGGCTGCCCAGAAGTCCGCTGTTTGGGGTGCTGCCCTTCAGCACACCCATGCCGCGCTTTGATGTGCTGCCGCGCAAAGAGGTCTCTACATTGAATCCCACCCCTGAGGCGCAAGCCAACCAGACTCAACAGCTGCTCGATCCTGCTCTGGTAGGTGGACAAACCGGTTTGACCGGGCCTATCGAAGGCCGCCCGCCCGGACCTGTGTGGGCGCACCAGCGATTCAGCGACTTCCCGCCGCTGGTGGCCATTGAGGTCTCCACGGCGCAGGCCACCACCAACACAACTTACAATCCCGGTGTCGCTTCAAGCTTGAATTCCGGCATCGATCCCGCGCAGCCCATACCGCTCAAGTTCCATCCGTCTCTGCCTACGCAACAGCCTGACTCGGTCTGGACGTTCAACGGAACCATTCCTCCCAAGCTCACGCAGGTCCGCTATGGGGAGCCTGTGCTCTTCCGCAACCACAACCAGCTTCCTGCCGACATAACGCAGAACAACGGCTTTGGACGCCACACCATCACCACCCACGAACACAACGCGCACCACGGCGCGGAGAATGACGGATACACGGGCGCATATTTCTTCCCCAATCAGTTCTATGACTATCACTGGCCGTGGGTTCTGGCGGGCTTCACTACCATCAACACGGCCGCAACCGACGCCCGGGCCGGCGCTCCCAATGATGCCGGCGGCATCAACAAAGTCCCCGGCGACTGGCATGAAACCATGAGCACGCACTGGTTCCATGACCACATGTTCACCTACACGGCGCAGAATGTTTACAAAGGCATGGCCGCGATGAACAACATCTACAGTTCGCTCGATCGCGGAAATGAAACGCTCAATGACGGCGTAAACCTTCGCCTGCCCAGCGGCTCGGCCAACTCCTGGGGCAATCTTGATTATGACGTGAACCTGATGGTCTCTGACCGGGCCTGGGACGCTGACGGTCAAAATGACATGGACATCTTCGCCTTCAACGGTTTCCTGGGCGACATGATGACCGTCAACTTCATCTACAAGCCGTATTTCGAAGTGGAGCGGCGCAAATACCGCTTCCGCATTCTCAACGCCTCGATCTCCCGCTTCCTGGCTCTGGCGCTGAGTGACAGTTCCGCCATGATTCAGATAGCGAATGACGGCAACCTGCTGCCCTCGCCGGTGACGCTGACCAAAACCGACCAGATGGGCACCGCCGAGCG
The DNA here is from genome assembly GCA_050258305.1 of Actinomycetota bacterium. Classification (GTDB taxonomy): domain Bacteria; phylum Acidobacteriota; class Terriglobia; order Terriglobales; family Acidobacteriaceae; genus Angelobacter. Next base: position 281 of record JBLMYN010000373.1, on the reverse strand, counting down.
CTATGACATCGTGATTGACTTCTCGCGCTACAGCGTTGGACAAACCGTGGATCTTGTAAACATCCAGGAGCAGACCCAGGGCCAGTTACCGGGACAGATCCTCTCCGTGTCACAGGCCCTCGCCGGGAGTTCCAGTGATCCGGCAGTAGGCGCGTTCCTGCGGTTTAAGATCGTGCGCGATCCTGCACAGCCGGACCAGAGCCAGGTTCCCTCCACACTGATACCGAATCCTGAACTCTCGTCAATCCCTGTGGCCCGGCAGCGCACCTTCGCCTTTGACG
>JBLMYN010000372.1:0-6791 GCA_050258305.1 Actinomycetota bacterium | reverse complement strand
AAAAACGAAGTCTGGCTGCTGAAGAGCCTGGATATCGACGGCGGCGCCAGGATCGCTCTCTTCAAGAACGAAAACATCCACCAGGAAGATGTGTTCTCGAATTACAAAAAGTTCGTTACCTCCGTCAAACTTCTGCCCGACTTGAAATCTGTAAGCGACCCGCAACCGAAATAAGCACTCCACGACGTCCCTCACAAATTTTGAGCTGCTGGCGTGGACCGAGCATGCGACGGACGGCAAAGACAGTTCGGGATTTCCGGCGATCCCATCTCACACCGCACAGCCTTCGCTTCGGTGGAGGTGAGCTGGAATGGCCCTGGTTTTCGCTCATAAGTGCGTTTGACACCTGAATTGCAGCCCCTTAAAATCAAGATAGCTGCCCGACGTTCCGGTCGCGCAGCCTTCTTTTTGTCTGGTTTGCCCCTTCTTGTTGACCTTGGCGGTGTAGCTCAGGTGGCTAGAGCGACGGTCTCATAATCCGTAGGTCGCTGGTTCGAGTCCAGCCGCCGCCACCAAGGTTTTCACGATATCTCGTCACAGCCGGTATATGCGCCCTGCAGCTTGTGGAACGCACTGCTCCTCACAGCCGCTTCGCCCGGAAGCAGGTCATGAGGAGTGCCTTGTTCCACCCGCGGGTGAACTTCTGCGCGGGAGTTCGTGAACAGCCGTTTTGATCGAGTCCCAGAGCTCCACGTCATCACATTGCCCTCTGTTACAATCTTCTTTTCTGAACCTCCTTGAGGGGAGCTTCCTTGAGCACGGTATTTGGCATTCTCCTTTTTGTCGCCGTCAGTTCCCAGCGCGGGCTGGTGCACTACTTTAAGAGCCAGTTTCTCGACCGCACATTCAAGGGCCTTTATACCCCCAACGCATTCGACCTCAGCCTGTTGATCCCCTACTTCGTCGTCATGGTGATTCTGGCAGCGTACGGCATGCACCGCTACGCGCTGGTTTACAACTACTATCGTCATCGCAAAAACCGGACCACCGATCCGCCTTCCCGGTTTGCCGAACTCCCGCGCGTCACAGTTCAGCTCCCAATATTCAATGAGCAGTTTGTCGTGGACCGGCTGGTGGACTCCATATGCAAGCTGGAGTACCCCAAAGAAAAGCTCGACATACAGGTACTGGACGATTCCACAGATGAAACGGTGGGAGTTGCTCGCGCCGTGGTAGAGCGGTATGCCGCGCTGGGGCACCCGATCACCTATATTCATCGCACCAACCGCGAGGGCTTCAAGGCGGGAGCTCTGCGAAACGGGATGCTGACCTCCCAGGGCGAACTCATTGCCATCTTTGACGCGGATTTTGTCCCGCCGGAAGACTGGCTGTTGCGGGTGGTACACCATTTCGCCGATCCGGAAATCGGCATGGTCCAGACTCGCTGGACCCACCTCAACCGTAACTATTCGTTTCTGACCGAGGTTGAAGCCATTCTGCTCGACGGCCATTTTGTGCTGGAACACGGCGGGCGGTCCCGCAGCAGCGTCTTCTTCAACTTCAACGGGACTGCCGGTATGTGGCGCCGCCAGGCCATTGAGGAAGCCGGCGGCTGGGAACATGACACTCTGACGGAGGACACAGACCTTTCTTATCGCGCACAACTCAAAGGCTGGAAATTCAAGTACGTGCAGGATATTGAATGCCCGGCGGAGCTGCCCATTGAGATGACAGCGTTCAAGACCCAGCAGGCACGCTGGGCCAAAGGGTTGATCCAGACCAGCAAGAAGGTGCTGCCGCTGGTGTTCCGCAGCCGCGTGTCGTGGCGCGTCAAGATTGAGGCGTTTTATCATCTCACGGCCAACATCAGTTACCCGCTCATGATCGTGCTTTCCACGCTGCTGCTGCCGGCCATGATCATCCGGTCGTTCGGCGGCTGGTTCCAGATGCTGGTTATCGATCTGCCGCTTTTTCTCGCTTCCACGTTTTCCATTTCCAGCTTCTATCTGGTCTCGCAGAAAGAGCTGTTCCCCGGCAGATGGCCGCGGACCTTCATTTATCTGCCATTCCTGATGGCGCTCGGGATCGGACTCACGCTCACCAACACGCGCGCAGTAATGGAAGCTTTGTTCGGCATCAAATCGTCATTCAAGCGCACCCCCAAATATCGCGTGCAGTCCAAGGCCGATAAAGCTCTGGGACAAAAGTATCGCAGGCGTCTGGGGATTGTGCCGTGGCTGGAACTGCTTGTGGGAAGCTACTTCATTCTCATGTGCTGGTACGCCGTGAGCAGTGAAAATTACTGGACCATCCCTTTTCTGTTCCTGTTCGTGCTCGGGTATTGGTACACCGGCCTGATGTCGCTCCTGCAAGGCCGGTTTGAGCGGCTCTCAGTAATTCGCGAGCCGCACACTAAGCCGTTCCCCGTAGGCGTTTAGGCGCTTTTGGTCCGTCTGCCGCGAAGCGCTTTTGATATGCTAGCCCTGTGTTGATGAAGGTGCTTTATGTGCTGCTGCTGGTATCGATCGCGGCGATTATGATTGCCGTCGGCGCAACGCTCTGGCGTCTGCGGTGGCATCTGCGACGCCCGGGCCAGGCCTCGCAACACACTGCTCTCAACGAAGTTCGGCCGGAACATGATCCGGTGGACAAAAGATAGCCAACAACCCCGGGATATTCCACCGGCCCGTACGCAAGGTAAAATTCTTGCGAGCGTATTTTTCGCTCGTAGCGCGCTGCCAGTAACCGAGAAAAAGATTTACAGGATTTCTTATGTCACTTCCGTCTGTCATGCCTCAGGTTCGTGAAATCAGCATCGCTCACAGCCCTGATTCCGATGATGCTTTCATGTTCTACGCGCTGGCCACCAGCAAGGTCCGGGTCCAGGGGCTGAAGTTTACCCACACTCTGACCGATATCGAGACGCTCAACCGCAAAGCCATGGAAGGCTTTTATGACGTGAGCGCCATTTCGTTCCACGCTTATCCTTACGTCCAGGACAAATACGCGCTGATGCCGTGCGGCGGCAGCGTGGGCGAGCAGTACGGCCCCATGGTGGTTTCGCAGCGAATGGTCGGCCTTGAGGAGCTCAAGCGCATGAAGGTGGCGGTGCCCGGCACCATGACCACTGCCTACCTCGCGCTCAAGCTCTTTGCACCCACCATCGAGACGGCCGTCGTCCCGTTTGACCAGATCATTCCCGCCGTGCTGGCGGGGAAATTCGAGGCGGGGCTCATCATTCACGAAGGCCAGCTCACCTATGAGGCTTCAGGGTTATGCAGGCTTCTGGACCTGGGCAAATGGTGGCATGAACTCACGGGATTGCCTCTTCCTCTTGGCGGGAATGCCATCCGTCGCGATCTGGGCGCCGATCTCATTCACACCATCACACAGGCGCTGCGCAACAGCATTCAGTACGCGCTGGATCATCGCGAAGAGGCGCTGGCCTACGCCATGCAGTTTGCACGCGATCTCGATCCTCACATGGCGGACAAATTCGTGGGCATGTATGTAAATGCGCGCACGCTGGACTACGGCGAAGATGGGAGAGAAGCCGTAGTGCGCCTGCTCGACATGGGTTACCGCGCGGGAATCATTCCCCACGAGCCCCACGTGGAGTTTGTATAAGAGATGCACAGAGGCGCAGCCGTGCTGCGCCTCTGGTGATGTTCAATAGCGGCTGCGGAATCCGCCGCCTCCGCTCCGCCCGCGGCCGCCGCCTCTGCCTCCCCCAAACCCGCCGCGGCCGGCTCCGGCGCGCGCTTCTTTAGGACGCGCCTCATTCACGTTCAGTGAGCGCGCGCCAAGCTGCGCTCCGTTCATGCCGTTGATTGCCTTTTGAGCTTCCTCATCATTGGCCATCTCCACAAACCCAAATCCTCGCGGCTGGCCGGTATCACGGTCTTTCAGAATGGTAACGTTGTCTACCTGGCCATAAGCGGAAAATGCCTGGCGCAATTCGTCTTCAGTGACTTTGAAATCGAGATTTCCTACGTAGATATTCATCTTGCGTCCTTCTTCAGTGAGGCTAGAGGTCGCGCGGACAACGGCGTGACTCGAGGTTGGTGGAAGACAGCTTAATTGACGGGTGCGAATTTGCTCCCGCCATCACGAACCCCATAAGCGTACGCCTGCCATTCACAACTTGCAAACCTCGCAGTGACCAGGCATCACTGCCTTTGAAGGCAGTCTGATGAAGGCACGGAACAAGTTAAATGTTTTCTAATTTTTCTCCGGCTCCGGAGCCCGGGTTGCCATCTGCAGATACATGGCATCTTCGCCCGTCTGCAGGAAGCCAAGCCTGAGATAGAGCCGTTGGGCAGGATTGGTCCTGAGCACCTGCAGTCTGAGCGTTTCTCCCCGGGATGAACTTTGCCTGATCAGCTCGCGGACTACAGTGCCCCCGATTCCATGCCCGCGGTATTCGGGCAGAATCGAAATGTCAACGAGGGTAGCCGAATTCTTGTCACGCGAGACCAGCACTCGTCCGATCGTCTCCTGCCCGGCAGTAATGATGCTGTGTTCCGCCAGCGGATACGCTGTCTGGTACCAGCGCTGCTGGGCATTGAACTGCATGCGCAGAAAAGCCTGCTGCTGCTCGGGCGGCCAGCCAAACGCGCTGACCTCCGGCCGGGTACTCGCATACAGCCGGTACAAAAAATCCTCGTCACCGGCCTGCGCCGGGCGAAGCGAGTATTGCATATGGCTGATTGTACCCCTGCCGGTTGCGCGGATGTGAGCTGCAGGGGCCTTGGTTTCATACTCCCTTAACATTGCCCGCGTACTGTTTTCTCTCATAGGTTGGCCTGCGTTGCGGCGCTGCTGAAACGTGCCTACAAGAGCACCGCATTCAGAGAAAGCCCGCCGGTAGGAGTGTTCATGCGCTGACCTGCAGGCGCGCACTACGGAAGGATATGCCGTATGAAGCGAGTAGTTTCTGATGGACAAATGCCTGGATTGCGCAAAGGCGCGCCTGATGCGGCCATGGGCTCAGCGCCAAAAATCTTCCTGCTTGAAGACGATGTTGATATCGCCAGGTTGGTGAGCCATAACCTTGAGGCCGCGGGCTTCAGGGTGTACAGCTTCACTTCAACCGCCAATGTGGTTGCCGATGCGCGCAGGGAACGCCCCTCGCTCGTGCTGCTGGATATCATGCTGCCGGGCGGCGATGGCCTGGATCTTTGCCGCCAGATCCGGCAGGCGGCCGCCCCGCTGGCCGGTACGCCCATTGTCTTTCTCACCGCGAAGACTTCGGAAGCGGACCGCGTACTCGGGCTCGAACTCGGCGCCGATGATTACATCACCAAGCCGTTCAGCCCCCGCGAACTGGTTGCCCGCATCAGGGCCGTGTTGCGCCGCTGCGAAGCACCCCTGGCGCCCGCCTGTATCAAGGCCGGCGAACTGGAAATCGATGCCAACGCGATGACATTGAACGTCCGCGGAAACGTCATCACCACCACTGCCACCGAGTTTCGTCTTCTGCACTACCTGGCGCGGCATGCGGGACGCGTTTTCACCCGCGACCAGATCCTCGATGCGGTCTGGGCCGAAACAACGTTTGTGAGCCCGCGCTCGGTTGACGTGTATGTTCGCAAGCTGCGGGAGAAAATTGAGGAGGATCCGGAGTTCCCGAGATACTTAAAGACCGTCCGCGGCACCGGGTACCGCTTTGAAGCTCCGAAGTAAACTGGCTTCAGGCAGGCCCTGGCGCCGAGCAGTCAATTCACCAGATTTTCATCCCGCTTTAACACCTCCAGCCCCTCAAGTCCTGTATTGTGGGGACCAGGCACCAGGAAGAAAAGCCGCATCAGGAGAGTGACTGCGGCAGGTTTGCGGTAATCATGAATTCTCCAGCCCTTGCTTTCAGCCGTTCGCCGCTTCCCCAGCATGAACTTGTAACTTTGACCGGGCGCGCCTGCGTGATAGCGCAGGAGTGCGTCTCACACGCCATTGATGGACTGGTGAACGGTTCGCCTGCCGCTTTGGCCAACGTGAGGAGCCGGGAAGAAAAGCTCGACCAGCTCGACCGCGAATTCGACGAGCGGCTGGCGGCGGAGATCACAACCGTTACACCCGGGGAGGCGCGCGAGCTCCTTGCCAGCCTGAAACTCATGCTCGACCTCGAGCGCGTCGGCGATCTGGTGGCCAGTTTTGCCGAGCGTTCCGCCATTGTTCGCAACCGGCTCGACATGGAAGACGTTGACCAGCTCACGCGGATGGCGTGTACCGTGGAAAACATGCTGGAGCTGATCAGCCGGGCTTTCTCCGGCCGCAACGTGGAGCAGGCTCTGCATGTTCTGCGCAGGGACGCCGAAGTGGATCGCATGCGCAATCTGCTGCTTGTCCGCCACACAGATGACCCGGAGGGTCTGAAGGGGCGCGAGAGCCTGCACGTGCTGTTCATGGCGAATGCGCTGGAACGCGCCGGAGATCACATCAAGAACATGGCCGAGGAAGTCTGCCATGTTGCCACCGGCCACACCGTCCGCCATCTCCTCCGCAGCAAACACAAACCTGTGGAGCAGCTATTTCTGGATTGGCTGGCGAAGCAGAATTCTTCCAAGTAGCGCGCACGATATGGGCTGACGAGCTCAAGGCTACCGGGTGGACGATGAACTGAATCGCTTCTGGTACAAGCAACAGCCGGCGCAGGCCGGCTATTTCTTTCTGGTAGCAACCGTGATGCCCGGCTTGCGGATTGGCACGATGGCTCCCTGGCTGGCGTCAGCATGGGCATGGCTGGCGCGAAATGATACTTCCTGCTGCACAAAACGGACGAAATCCTGCATCTGCCTGTTCATCTCTTCCATGCGTTCCCGCATCTGCAGAATGATGGCGATTCCGGCGATGTT
>JBLMYN010000371.1:0-18582 GCA_050258305.1 Actinomycetota bacterium | reverse complement strand
AGAAGATAGGATTGATGTACCGGTTTAGATGATGAAGCCCGGACTTCCCAAAACGGACGCAATTGTGGTTGGCTCCGGCCCAAACGGGCTGGCGGCCGCAATCCGGCTTGCCCAGGCGGGATGGTCCGTTGTGGTGGTGGAAGCTGCGCAAACGCCGGGCGGGGGAGTGCGATCAGCGGAAATAACGCTGCCCGGGTTCGTTCATGACATCTGCTCCTCGGTTTACCCCATGGTAGTGTGCTCACCTTTCCTGAGTAAATTGCCGCTTTCACAGCACGGATTGGAATGGGTCTTTCCGGCCGCAGCGGTAGCGCACCCGTTCGACGATGGCACGGCAGCCCTGCTCTACAAATCCATGGCGGATACAGCAGCCGGACTCGGGCGCGACGGGCGCGGTTATGAAGACCTCATCGGAGATCTGGTTGATCACTGGGAAGAGTTGTTTGCGGCCGCTTTGGCCCCGATAACGGCAATCCGCAAGCCCTTTTTGATGGCCCGGTTTGGCCTGCGGGCAATGCGGTCAGTAAGAATGATTGCCCGCGCGTACTTCAGGACAGAGCGAGCACGAGGCCTGTTCGCCGGGATGGGCGGACATTCAATGGTCCCGCTGGAGACACTCACATCTGCCGCTTCCGCCCTGATGCTGATGACGGCGGCCCATGCGGCGGGGTGGCCGTTCGTGCGCGGCGGGTCGCAGCAGTTGACCAACGCTCTAATCTCTTATCTCAAATCTCTGGGTGGACAGGTGGTAACGGACTGGCGGGTTGATTCGCTGGACGAACTGCCGAAAGTACGGGCTGTGCTGCTGGATGTGACACCACGGCAACTGCTGAACATCGCGGGCAGCCGGCTTCCGGAGCGATATCGGAGAAAGCTGCAGAAATTCCGCTATGGCATGGGGTCGTTCAAAATCGACTGGGCACTCAGCGAGCCGGTTCCATGGACCGCGAGCGAGTGCTCTCTGGCCGGAACAGTCCATATCGGCGGAACCCTGGACGAAATCAGCGATTCTGAGAGGCGATCCTGGCGCGGGGAGGTTCCAGAGCGTCCATACGTCCTGTTTGCGCAGCCCAGTTTGTTCGACCAGGCACGCGCTCCTGCCGGGCAGCATACGGCCTGGGCATACTGTCATGTTCCTAATGGATTCAGAGGAAACCTGGTGGACACGATTGAAAAACAGGTGTCGCGTTTTGCTCCTGGTTTCCGCGATTGCATTCTGGAGCGCTCCGTAATGGGGCCGGGGGAACTGGAACGGCACAATCCAAACCTGGTGGGCGGGGATATTGGCGGAGGCGCGTTCACGCCAGGCCAGCTTTTCATTCGTCCCACGGTAAGCCTCTACCGCACGCCGCTCGAGGGAATTTATCTCTGCTCTTCTTCAACGCCGCCGGCTCCGGGAGTCCACGGAATGTGTGGCTATTTTGCCGCACAAGCTGCACTAGCAAGAAATAGGTAATTTACCCTCTATCAGAATTCGGAATGCGAGGCACTTATAAAGTTAGGATTGTTGTTCCGCTGAGCGGGCCTACGTGTCTAACAGGAAAAGGTAGAAGTGGACGAGACATGGTGCAGCATGCGCAGAGGCGCGGAAGTTTTAGATAATAAACCCACTTAGCTTTTCGCGAGGAGTAAAGAAATGGCAAGCGGTTTCCCCACCCGTCGAGTTCCCATTGCTTTTGCAGTTTTTCTGGTTAGCCTGATCTCAGTTTCGATCGGTTGCGGTGGCGGTTCGGCGGCCGGTGGCATAGGCGGAACGAGCCCAACTCCAACTCCAGCACCAACCGCGTCACCCACGCCCAGTGCTACTCCTACGCCCACCCCAGCCCCAACCACCGGACTCCTGCTGTCAGTGGGGAGCGCGACGGTGCCGACCGGGGGAATCTTCCAATACCAGTTGCTGCTGACTGAGCCGAAACCTATCGGCAACAGCAGCACCCGTCCGGCCATTCCCAAGGGGCCTACGGGTCCGGTGCGCGGAGTGGCGGTGAACGATCCCACAGGGCAGGCAGTAGGAATTGCCGTGATCAATGGCACGGCCATCAGCGTCAGCATCGATTCCCCGAATGCATCCCTGGGAACAACGGTTGATTACCCGCTGCTGATCCTGACCATGCCGGTTACTTCCACCGCAGTGGGTTCATCATTTCCAGTAGCGCTGGATGCATCCTCACTGTTTTTCGACGGCGGCACTCAGTACACGATCCAGGAAAACACGCCGGGCACGCTGATAATCGGGGGAACGATGTCGATCACCGATGTGATTCCGGGCGGAGGGGTGATCAATCCCGGCGATACCTTGAGAATACTTGGCATGGGATTTGACGCGAACACAAAAATACAGATGAACAACGTGAACACTCTCACCCAGACTCTTGTTTCCTCGTCGGAGATCGATGTCACCATGGGTAGCTTTTGTGTTCCGGAATCGCTCAATTGCACGCCGGCTCCCACGCTGCAACTCGATGGAGACCGCGTCCGTGCAACCAACGCCACTGACACCGTCACGTATTACTCTTACGACCGGACCGCCGATGCCGGAGGCTCGACGAACGCGCTTGTACAGTTGGTGCACCCAATGTTCTCACAGCAGTTTTTCCTGGTTGGGAGCTTCCCCTATACCGCCGGCACGACGCAGTTTACCGGCATAGCGCTGCAGAATACAGACCAGTCTGTGGATGCGACGGTCCAGATCGATCTGCTGGATTCAGCCGGCAATTCGCTGGTGACTCCCGTCGTGGAGTTTGTGTCCAAGCGAACAGAGCTGGTGCGCGATATTGCGGAGTTGTTTTCGAGCATTCCCGCGGGCACAACTACGATCAGGGCCACGGTTACGACCGGGCCGCATGTGAAGATGCTCGGACTGGTCGGTGACACATCGAACAGCACAGTGGTTCCGGCGGTCGTCACCGGGCAGTAGCACGGCCAGCCGGACACAGCGAGGGGAAAACACTAAATCCGGATTACAAGAGAAAAGCGGCCGCAACTGCAGCCGCTTTTTCCGTTCTGAGCAGGTAAGTCTAGCCGCGCGGCGGAGTGGAGCCACTCGACGACGTCTTGGATGGCGGAGTGGTTCCCATGTCGCTGCTGGGCATATTGCTGCGAGGCATATTGCTGGGAGGCAGCGTGCTGGGTGTCGCCGTTCCTGTACGGACTGGTGGAGAACACGGGCCTGTCGCAGTCGCTGACGTCCCATTCGTGCTCGTAGTGCCGGTAGCGCCCGGAGTTGTTTCCGGGTTGGATGCCGCCGTTCCGGGGTTCGGGCTGCCGGTAGTAGTTGATTCGGTAGTCCCGGTTCCTGTCGAAGCGGACCCTGTTGCAGCGGTTCCACAATTCCCAGTGGTGGTTGCCGTTGACCCGGACGAAGTTGTTGTGGACTGGCTTGGGGTTGTTGTCGTGGACTGTGACGGTGTCACGCCGGTAGCTGATGGCGTTCCCGGCGTGGCTGAAGGAGCAGTTTGTGTAGCCGACGGGTTGCCGACGCTTCCAGTCCCGCCCGGAGCGGTTGCCGTGGTTCCGGTTGTGCCTGTGCTTCCCGGCGTTCCTGTGCTCTGCGCAGCTGCTACTCCCATGGCCAGGATGAGCACAAATGATGCCCATATTGCGTTCTTCATAAGACGTCGCTCCTTTGCGGCCTTATCGGCCGAAACGTGGGGTGATCACAACAGCTATTTAGAGTGGGATGCCATGCCCTGCAGGCAGGGATGGCACAGGTTGGCCCGGACGCGCTGTTCCCCGTACAATGTTCGACGTCTCAAACTGCAAGTTGCTGACGATTGGAAATCGGGGACAGCTCGCGCACACTGGTGTGCAGAAGAGCCGTGACTGATGGGAGACATTTTTGAATCGAGCTACAGCCCTTTTTCGTTTTGATGTGATACGTGCATTCATTGCCCGCCCGTCCTTTTCATTTCGCTCACTCCTGGGCGCTTCCGGAATTCGCGGTTCCGGAAAGATGTGCCTGGTTTTGGCTCTGGCATGCCTTGCTCTTGCGCGGTTCTCGCACGCGCAACAGCAACCGAACCAGGATTTGTCTGCCGATGAAATCATTCAGATCCTGCAGCAAAACCCTGATCTGCTGGCCGAAGCCAAAACGGAGATTGCCAAGCAGTTGCAGGATCGCGGCTATCCGGTCACGGTCCGCGAGATCACGGATGATCGTTTGTTCAGTGAGATCCGTTCGGATGATCGCGTCCGCCATGTAATGAGTGATGCGCTGAAGCAGCACGGTTATGGAGTGGAACAGCCGTCGGCTCAGGGGCAGCAGGGCCCCTCGCCCGGAGCGCAACCATCACCGCAGCCAGGGCAGCAGGGCGGAATGGCGCCGGGCGTGACGGGGAAAGGAGCCATGGAGCAGCGTGGCGCCGGGCGGGAGCGGGAGCAGGAGAGCAGGCCGGCACAGAGCCAGTATCCACTGCGAAACCTGCCGGCATTGCGTGATCTTTACAAACAGGCGGTGAATCCGCCGGAAAAGCTGGAGCGCTTTGGAGCGGCACTGTTTCGTAACAGCATAGCTACGGAAGAGAAGAGCGGAAACAAAGCTCCTGCTGATATCCCTGTCAGTTCGGACTACATCATAGGTCCCGGCGACGAACTGGTGGTGGAGTACTGGGGACGCAGCACGCAGCGGCTGCAAGTCACCGTGGACCGGGAAGGCCGCATCATTCTGCCGGAAGCGGGCGGGCTGGTGGTGGCGGGCCGCACGCTCAGCGATGCTCAGGACATGATCCAGAAGTTGCTCGCCCGCCAATTCAGAGACATCACCGTCGATGTCACGCTGGGCAAGCTGCGTAATGTTCGTGTTTACGTTGTGGGCGATGTCAAGAATCCCGGGGCTTACGACATAAGCTCTCTTTCCACGCCGCTCAGCGCGCTCATTGCGGCAGGCGGACCAACTGACACCGGCTCCTACCGGCTGGTAGAACACTTCCGTGGCAAGAAACTGGTGGAGGAAGTGGACCTCTACGACCTGATGCTCAAGGGTGTAACCACTGCCCAGGCGCACCTTGAATCGGGTGACAGCATTCTGGTTCCTCCGGTGGGGCCGCAGGTGACGGTGGCGGGTGCAGTGCGCCGTCCTGCCATTTACGAGTTGCACAACGAGCAAACACTCGACCAGGCTCTGGCTCTCGCCGGCGGCGTCCCCGTCTCTGGCGCGCTGAGCACCATCAAGCTGGAGCGCATCGTTGCTCATGAACGCAGGGAGATGCTGAGCCTGAATCTGCCGCCTGGTGACCCCACGTCCGACGATGCGTTCAAACGCGTGCAGATCAAAGATGGGGACACGATCACCGTCTCTCCCATCCTGCCTTACAGCAATCAGACCGTCTATTTGGAAGGGCACGTATTTCGACCGGGCAAATATCCTTTCAGGAATGGATTGAAGGTCACCGACATCATTTCGTCATTTGACGATCTGTTGCCCGAGTCCGCCGATCGGGCAGAGATTGTGCGGCTGCATCCCCCCGAGATGAATCCTGTGGTGATCGGGTTCAGTCTGCGCGAAGTTCTGGAAAAGAAGGCCCCACCGCCCGGCTTGCAGCCGTTCGATACCATCCGCGTGTTCGGGCGCTATGAGAGCGACGCGCCCAAGGTCTCAATCTATGGCGAAGTGCTGCGGCCGGGTGAGTATCCGCTTTCCGAGCACATGACCGCCACTGACCTGCTGCGCATGGCGGGCGGCTTCAAACGCAGCGCCTATCGCGACTCGGCCGATCTCTCCAGTTATTCCGTTGTGAATGGCGAAAACGTGGAATTTGATCATCGTGAGATTGCCATTGAGCGCGCTCTTCGAGGCGAGCCTGACACGGATGTTCTGCTGAAGGCGGGAGACGTGCTGACCATTCGCCAGATCGGTGGCTGGGTGGATATCGGCGGGGCCATCAATGTGACCGGGGAAGTGATGCATCCCGGCCGGTACGGAATTGAAAATGGCGAACGCCTGAGCTCGATCATCAAACGGGCTGGGGGCTTTCAGGATGACGCGTACCCTTACGCCGCCATCCTCGATCGAGCCCAGGTGCGTGAGCTTTCCGCCAAAAGCCGGGAGGAGATGATTTCCAGGCTGCAGGAACAGAACGGCGGCGCACGACCAACGTTTTTCTCCAGTGCGTCCAACCAAAACCAGCAACTCATCGAGAAGCTGCGACAGATTCCGCCCAGCGGCAGGGTGGTGATCCATATTTCGTCGGACATTTCCAAATGGGAAGGCACGGGCGCGGATGTGGAGGTTCGTCCCGGGGACTCTCTCATCATCCCCAAACGGCCCAACTTTGTCATGGTGGCCGGTCAGGTCTATAACCCCACAGCCATTACGTACAGCAAGGGGAAACACGCAGGGTGGTATCTGCGACAGGCAGGAGGTCCCACGAGCATAGCCAACAAGAAAGATATCTTTGTGATCCGCGCCAATGGCACCGTAGTGGGCAAGGGTTCAGGGGAATGGTGGTCAGGCAACGTGATGAGCAGCATCCTCCAGCCCGGCGATACCATTTACGTGCCCAACAAGGTTGGCGGAAGCGGACTCTTCAAGAATCTGGGCCAGTCGGTCCAGATCCTCTCCGGTGTGGCCGTAGCCGTGAGTGTAATCCGGACTTTCTAAACGGAGACATGATATTGACTTCTCGAGGACACAGCCGCGTTGTATCGTTTGTCCTGCTGCTCGCGTTCATAGCGCCCGCCTCCGCGTACGCGCAAACCGGCGGAAAGAGTACAACCGGCACAGCCTCCGCGTCCCGCCAAAACAGGCCTGCAGCAAATCACAGTGCCGCAAGTGATGACCCGCATCCTGCCAGCGCGGCGCCGGGTCCTTTGCTGAAAAACATTCTTTACGATCAGAAGACCATCTGGACCAGCCCGTTTAAAGCAAGAATCCAGGATCTGAAGTGGATCGTGCCGATCGTCGGTCTCACGGCAGGAATGATTAACGCTGATGCCGAGCTTTCTTCGCGCATTGACACGACCGGCACTTTCGCCCGGCATGCCGGAACCATCTCCAATGCCGGTGTTGCGGCTGCAGTGGCCGGCGGCGGTGGGCTGTATCTGTTGGGCAAAATCCGCGGTGATGATCATCAGACCGAGACAGGCATTGTCGCCGGAGAGGCCGCCGTCAACAGCGTGGTCGTCGCAGAGGTTCTCAAAATGGTTGCCCGCCGCAACCGTCCCACAGACGATAGCGGCAAGGGAGAATTCTTCAAGAACGGTTCCATCCTGAATTCATCTTTTCCTTCGGTCCACTCGATGGTTACCTGGTCGATTGCGAGCGCAATTGCGCATGAATATCCGGGTCCGCTGACGCAGACTTTTGCGTATGGGCTGGCCACCGGAGTGAGCCTGGCCCGTGTGTATGGAAAAGATCACTTTCCCAGTGACGTCATCGCCGGCGCCGCGATGGGATGGCTCATTGGCCGGCAAGTATACGCTTTGCACCATAACCCCGACCTTCCCGGGGGTGATTACGGGACCTTTCATCACAGCACTGAAGCTGAGTTGCCATCCAGCTCTTCACAGTTTTCACCCTACGTCCCGCTGGATAGCTGGGTTTATCCCGCGATGGACCGCCTTGCACGGCTGGGGGTGATCAATAGCGATTTTGAAGGGCTGAGACCGTGGACCCGTGCCGAATGCGCCCGCCTTCTGGAAGAAGCTGAGGGCTCAATTGACGAGGATTCGGGCGATGAGGGCTCGAGGTTATATTCGGCACTGGCAAAGGAATTCGCGCCGGAACTGAATGGCGAATGGGGAAACTACGTGGGCGTCGATTCGGTCTATTCGCGCGTCACGGGTATTTCCGGCACGCCGCTTACTGATGGGTTCCACTTTGGCCAGACGATCGTGAATGACTTCGGTCGTCCTTTTCAAAATGGAGGCAATGGGTTGGCCGGATTTTCCGCCAGCGGCTCGAGTGGATCTCTGGGATTTTATGTTCGCGGCGAATACGAACACGCGCCGTCGGCGCCTGGCGTGACCCAATCGGTGCAGGATGCTATTCAAATTACAGATGCAAAACCTCTTGGCGTACCCGCACAGGCGAACCCCGCTTTCAACCAGTTCCGCCTGCTGGATACATACCTCACATTAAACATTAAGGGTTGGCAGACATCTTTCGGAAAGCAGAGTCTTTGGCTGGCGCCGGTCCAGGATCCATTTCTGCAAAGCGACAATGCCGAACCAATCTATATGCTGCGGGTCGACCAGACCAGGCCATTGGTGTTGCCCAGCATCCTCAAGTATCTGGGTCCGTACCGGATTGAATTCTGGGTAGGGAAGCTGACCGGACAGCATTTCATCAGCACCCAGGGACCCGAGGGCACGGTCGTAAGCTTGGGCAGATCGTTGGGCAAGCAGCCGATGGTGAACGGCACGAAAATCAATTTCAAGCCCAGTCCCAATTTCGAGTTTGGCGTGGGGCGGACAGGAGTCTTTGGCGGCCCGGATTTCCCCATTACCTTAGGATCTCTCCGTCACGTCTTGTTCTCTACCACCAACGCTGCCGGCCGCGGCCACGACCCGGGTGACCGTCGTTCGACCTTTGATTTCAGCTATCGTTTGCCGGGCATGAGGAACTGGCTCACTCTCTATGACGATTCGTTCGTGGAAGATGAGATTTCGCCCATCGGATATCCGCGGCGGGCGGCGCACGAGCCTGGCCTCTATCTGAGCCACGTCCCGGGCCTGCCCCATCTCGACATGCGTGTGGAAGCGGCGTATACGAACCTGCCGGAACTGAGACAGCCGCCCCATGGAGGCTTCTTCTATTGGAATACGCGCTATCTCGATGGGTACACCAACAAGGGAAACATCATTGGGGATGCCACTGTCGGAAGGCAGGGAATTTCGTTGCGCGCAGACAGCACGTATTGGGTGGCGTCGGACAAGACCGTACAGTTCGGATACAGGAGCAATATCGCCGATTCGGCCTTCCTTGGAGGCGGCAACCTGCGCGACCTGTTCCTGCACTCGGAATGGAGCTTCAGCCGGCACGTGTCGCTCTCCAGCTTCCTGCAATACGAGTACTGGAATTTTCCGCTGCTGAGCGCCGGAAAAAAGCAGAATGATTTCACAGCCTCATTTCAGCTAACATACTGGCCTCATTGGAGGCTCACGGGTGGAAAGTAGAGGAGCAACAACAGTTCCGATCTATCCCCCTCCTCTGCCGGAGATGGAGGAGAGCCACGCGGAGCACCAGGGCAACATCGCCAGGCTGTGGCTGCTCTGGAATGAACGCCGGCTTTTCTGGGGCGTCGCATGGAAGACATTTGTTCTCGCGGTAGTGGTCTCGTTCCTGCTCCCGAAACACTATGAAGCCGTCGTCAAGGTAGTGCCCGGGGAAAACACCTCGTCGGGCATGATGGGACTTCCCGGGAAACTCGCAAACCTGGGCGGTACCGGCGTAGGCAGCGGCATCAGTCTTGCCCTCGATGCGACGGGCCTGCTGGGCGGAAAGACCCCAACGGCTTTCTATGTGGAGATTCTCAAAAGCCGAAGTTTGCGGGACCGGATCATTGACCGCTTCAATCTCCGGGTGCGCTACTGGAAGACCGGCCGCTGGTGGCCAGGAAGTTACTACAGCACGCGGAAGAAACTCGCGGACTTTACGGATATTGAGGAAGACAAGAAGAGCAATGTAATCACGGTCAAAGTGACGGATTATGACCCCGAAACAGCAGCCCAGATTGCGAATTCCTACATCACTGAACTCAACCGGGCGGCTGCCGGGCTCAATACAGGCGAGGCCCACCGTGAGCGTGTTTTTCTGGAAGGTCGGCTCAAGGAAGCCAAGCAGGACCTGGACCGGACCGCCCTCGCGCTGAGCCAGTATTCAAGCAGGAACACCATTATGGATCCCCAGGACCAGGGCAGGGCCATGATGGACGCTGCCGCCCGGGTGCAGGGGGAAATCATTGCCGATGAGGCGGAACTCAAAGGCTTGCAGCAGATTTATTCTGACGACAATATCCGGGTGCGCACTCTCAAGGCGCGGCTGGAAACCTTGCGGGCCAGGCTGCACAGCATGGCAGGCAAGCAGCCGCAAACCACTTCTGCGGATTATCCTTCCATGAGCACGCTGCCCATCCTTGGGTATCGGTACTCTGATCTGTATCGCCAGACGAAAATTCAGGAAGCAATTTACGAGTTTCTGACGCAGCAGTATGAGACGGCCAAGATTGACGAAGCAAAAGAGCTGCCCAGCGTCCGCGTGATGGACCCCGCGGTGCCGCCGGAAAAAAAGTCGGCCCCGCACCGGATCTTGATCTGGATTTGCAGCGTCCTGGGGGCAATGGTGCTCACCAGTTGCTGGGTGCTGGGAAAGAACTCGTGGCAGCGTATCCCGGCTCACGATTCACGGCGCCTGCTCGCCGCTGACGTGGGTGCGGAGATCCGGCGTGGAATCGGCAAGCTCACTGGCAGGAAACATTGAAACCAGGCAGGCACGAGAGGGAAGGAAACGATGCTGGTTGCAACCAACAACTCGGTCCATCAGTTCAGCAATAGTCAGCCTGTCACCGTGGCGCAATATTTCCGGCGGCTTGAGCGGCTGATCGCAAAACTCCCCTGCGCGGAAATCGACCAGATCATTGCCCTGCTTCTGCGGGCGTTTGAAGAAGAGCGCACTGTTTTTGTCTTCGGCAATGGAGGCAGCGCTTCTTCGGCTTCCCATATGGTTTCCGATATGAATAAAGGACTGGCCGACCCTGCCCGCACGCGGCGAATGAAGGTGATGTCGCTGACGGACAACGTGCCCCTGCTCACCGCCTGCGCCAATGATCACGGCTACGAAACTGTTTTTTCCGAGCAGCTCAAAAATTTTGTGCAGCCGGGTGATGTTGCCTTCGCCATCAGTTGCAGCGGAGATTCGCCCAACGTGCTGCTTGCTCTGAATACGGCACGGCAGGCGGGCGCTTTCACCGTGGGACTTGCCGGATTCGAAGGCGGAGCCATGAAAGATCTTTGCGATGTATGCGCCGTGGTCCCCTCCGATAACATGCAGCTCATTGAAGATGTGCACCACGCCGTGCTGCACTCCATGTTTACGGTTTTACGCGAACGCATACGAAGCGGAGCCGTGCCCACGCTGGCCGTGGCCGCCGGTCGCGCTTCGAAGTGAAGGCCGGCAGCATGAAAATCGCGCTTGATCTGCGCAGAATCGGGAATCCCGGAATCGGGCGCTACATGCGCTGTCTCACGGAAGCTCTGCTGGCGGTGGCGCCCGAACAAGAATATCTGCTGATTCTGCCGCCAGACGAAACGGAGATATTCGGCAATCTCGGAGCGCGGGTGGAGAAGATAGATCCAGAGCTCAAGTACTACTCGATTCGCGAGCAGATCGAAATCCCGCGGATTCTGCGGCGGCACAGGGTGGATCTGCTGCATTCGCCGCACTTCAACCTTCCGCTGGTGTCTCCCTGTCCGCGCGTGGCGACCATTCACGACGTCATTTATCTCGCGTGTGCCGGCGACCTGCGCTCCCATCTTGGCCGCTACTACTACAAGGCGATGATGTATTCAGCGGTCCGGGTGGCGGACAGCATCATCACAGATTCCAGGTTCTCAAGAGATCAGATCCGGCGGTTTTTGAAAACGGACCGCGAAATTGAAGTGATCTATCCGGCGGTTGATAGAAGTTTCCAGCCTGTCGCGGATCCTGCGCGGCTTCAGGCAGTGCAGGCCCGTTACGACATCAGGAACGACTACATTCTGTGCGCCGGAATTTTCAAGCCGCGAAAAAATCATGCCGGACTGCTGCGGGCCTTTCGCCGATTTCTGGATCTGGGCGCCGAGGCGACGCTGGTGATCGCCGGACCCATGACGGAAGGCGAGGAGCAACTTCGAAGCCTGGCACGAGAGCTCAAAATCTCTAACCGCGTAGTCCTCACCGGCTTCGTCGACGACTCCGATCTGCCCGCGTTGTACTCGGGTGCTCGCGTGTATGCCTGTCCTTCCTTGTATGAGGGTTTTGGATTTACGCTGCTGGAGGCAATGGCGTGCGGTGTCCCCGTGGTCAGTTCTGCGGAGAGTTCGCTGCCGGAGGTGGGCGGAGCCGCGGCGCTTTACGCTGATGCGCGCGATGCCCATCAGTTCGGAGACGCCCTCTACCGGGCATTTACTGACTTACAACTGCGCCGCGTACTGGTGGAAAAGGGTTACGCGAATGCCCGCCGGTTTGACTGGCGCAAAACCGCTTTGCAGACGCTGGCGGTTTATCAGCAAGCCGTGGGAGCGCCGGTTGACCAGGTGGTCTGTGCCTGAGAAAAGGGTTGCGATATGGGCGCGCTGAGAATCGCTCTTGATCCGTGGGCGCTGGCGCCGCGATTCCGCCATCAGGGGACCAACGTGTACGCTCGCAATCTGGTTCGCGAATTCAGAAAAGCTGCGGCCCGGCGGCCGGACGTTGAATTCTCTCTATTCGGTTCGGCCGATTGGCGCGATTCGGCGCTGTCTGAGACAGGGCCGGGGTTCTCGTTCATCACCACTGATCTGCTGCAACGCGATCGCATGTGGCGCTTGGGCGGCGCCTGCGTAGCGGCAAGACGCATTGCCGCAGACCTGATGTTCTCGCCAAGCTCCAACCTGTTTCCGCTGGTTGATCCGCCCATGGTCTGCACGATCCACGACGCGACACCGTTTGTTATGCCGTCGCAGTCGCCGCGTATGGTGATGGCGCAGAGATTCTTTCTGCGCGCGGCGGCGCGGCGGTCGCGCGCTGTCATCACCGTTTCCGAGCGATCGAAGCAGGACCTGATCGCGATTTGCGGACTGCCGGAAGATAAAGTGACGGTCGTGTACAACGGCTATGACAGGGATCTTTTCACCGAAGAGCCTGCGGATGCAGGTAGGCTCCAGGCATTGCAGACACGGCTGGGGGCTCAAAGGTCATACATCTTCCATCACGGCGTGATTCAGCCGCGCAAAAACCTCAAGAGGCTGATTGAGGCATGGCATCTGCTGCTTTCACGCCGTCGCGATCTGCAACTGGATCTGGTGCTTGCCGGTCCAACTGGCCGGGAACATGAGCAGGTGTTTCGACTGGGCGAAGAGCGCAGCGGCGAGCGTGGACGGATAATCTTTGTGGGAACGCTGACTGACGCTGACCTGGCGCAGGTGCTCAAGGGATCGGCGCTGGCGGTGATTCCATCACTGTATGAAGGCTTCTGCCTGCCCATGGTGGAAGCGATGGCATGCGGAGTGCCGACGATCGTCTCAAACAATTCTTGTTTCCCGGAAATTTCCGGCAACGTGCTCCTGTACTTTGATCCACTGTCGGTGGAAGATATCGCCGCCAAAATGGAATCCGCCCTGTGCGATTCGGAACTGCGGGCGAAGCTTCGCGCAAATGGGCTCCAGCGCGCTTCGTTCTTCAGCTGGGAACGGTGTGGACGCGAGACGCTTCAAGTCCTGCTGCGCGCGGCTGGACGAGAGTTGGCCAACGGGGGACACGCATGACGCAACCGGTGGCAGCGACTTTACCGGGCGACCAGAGCCGCAGGCGGATAGAACTCCTGCTCGTGACATCCTCCGTCGGGCTCACGCTGGCAGCGTATCTGAGCCCGCTGGCGCTGGCCCTGGTTGCAGGAGCTGCGGTGCTGTTGCTGGCCAGCATGCGTTTTCGCCCGCTGCTGCTTGCCATTATTTTGGCAATGCCGGTCAACCCGTATCTGAGCTGGAACCTCCCGATCAAGGATCTGCAGACACTGCTGCGGCTTTGCCTCTTCGCCGGCGCGTTTCTGGCCCGGCAACGCGCAGGAGAACCCCTGCGGCCATGGTTGCTCTCCGGCCGGATCACGCGCGCAGTGCTGGGCTACTTCGCGGTCGCTGTGATTGCTTCCACCATCTTCAATCCTCCCACGGGCGCGGCTGCCCGTGAGTTGATGCGGCTGGGATCATACCTGTGTCTCTACTACGCCATGCTGGATTGGGTGCGGAATGATAGGGACGTCAAAGCCATTTTGCAGGCGTTGCTGATTTCAACCATAGCGGTAACGATCTTCGGCTTCTATCAGGAAGCAATCGGCGGCTACTCGTCGTTGTATCAGGCGCTCTATCCCATTCAGGATGAGGCGCTCCAGATTCCGCCATGGTCCGGCAGGATCACGTCATTCCTCAGCCACTACAACGGGCTTGCCGCATATTTGAATATGGTTGTTCCGTTCTCTATTGGACTGGCTGTATGGGCGCGCGACAGATTCAGCCGCATGCTGGGCGGGACGTGTTTCGTGCTGGCGAGCGTTGCCATCCTGCTCACTCAGAGCCGTGGCGGGCTGCTGGCGTATGTATCCATCCTGCTGGTGTCCGCGTGTTTGCTGCCGCGGACGCGCGTGGCTCGGCTTCGCTGGGTCGCGGCGGTGGTGCTGTTTTCCATTGCAGGCGCTTTGGTGGCCGGTTTGATTTTCAAGCGGCTTGCTGGAGTGGATTCCTACACGGAGATTACCCGCCTGGCTATCTGGGCGGGCGCGGGAATGCTGTTTGCCGGAAATCCGATTCTCGGTGTCGGTTACGGAAATTTCAAAATCGCGCTGACAAACGCGATCGCCGTCCCGGACGGCTTTATGCTGGATGCGCACAATCTCTATCTGGAATTGCTCGCGGAGACCGGCATCATAGGATTCCTGGTATTTGCTGTGCTTGTGATTGTCTGCCTGCGCTATGCCCGGCGGATGCTTCGTGATTCAGGCCAGGAGATGGCTGCCATCATTGGCTTTGGCGTGATTGCAGCATTCGGCAGCGTGCTGGTGCACGGGATGGTGGACTACGTGTTCCATAACTCGCCGCAGTGTGCGGCAATGTTTTTCCTGTTACTTGCGCTGCTGGCGACAGATGAATTACGACGCAGGCGTGCTCACGACCGCGTGCGGTTGCAGGAGAACGCATGAGCTCCGCACAGGTGAGTCCGTTCAGCGAGCGCCGGTCTGATGCGATGGAAACGGTCTCGGCTTGCTGCGTGTGTCGCAGCCGGGAGATCCAGATCGTCGATGAGGATTGCAATCTGTGCCGCTGCAGCGAATGCGGCTACGTCTTTGACAGTCCACGCCCCAACCAGCGGGAGATCATGGCCTTTTACTCCCGTGCAGAGAAGTACGATTCCTGGCTGCACGATGCCGCCGCGCGCGATGCGCTCTGGCAGCGCCGGCTCAAGCTGCTGCTGCCGCATCGGTCGCCGGGAAACCTGCTCGACATAGGAACAGGGATTGGCCAGTTCCTTCACCACGCGCGGCCATACTTCACCCAGGTTGCAGGGACTGAGGTTTCCTCCAGCGGCGCGAAGGTGGCCAGAGAGCGATACGGACTGGAAATTCTTGAGGGCCAGGTGCAAGAGCTGGCCCTGCCCGATTCGTCTTTTGACAACGTCGCGTTGTTCCACGTGCTGGAGCATGTTCCGGATCCCGCCCAACTCGTGCGCGTTTGCCACCGGATTGTAAAGCCGGGTGGCACTCTCGCCGTCGCCGTACCCAATGATGTGCTGGCCTGGGGTTCGCTGGCGAAGAGAGCCGGCAAGAGAATGGGACTCAGGCCATTCCACAAATTCAGCGCTGCGCTGGGCATTGCAAAGGCAGGGGCGTCCCGGGAGATCCATCTTTCCCATTTCACTCCTGCTGTGCTGCGAATGCTGATGAGAAACACAGGATTTGAGATTGTGGAAGAAGGTCTTGATCCTTTTTACGCATCAGCCGGATTGTGGAAGCTTGCGCATGCCACTTATTACTCCGTGCACCGCGTGCTGTTTGGGTTATCAGGCGTCAACCGGTACGAGACAATCTGGATGGTTTCGCGCAAGCCGGTGAGCAAATCATGAGTTCACTCCAGCAACTGCAGAAGACCTGGGAGGGCCTGGCGCAATCCGACCCGTTCTGGGCCATCTGCAGCGATCCCGAGCGCAGGCAGGGCAGATGGAGCAGGGAAGAATTCTTTGCCACCGGCAAGCATGAGATTGACTGTGTCCTGGAATGTGTGCGCTCGCTTGAGTTGGCGATTGACCGCGGCGCTCCGGCGCTCGACTTTGGTTGTGGTGTGGGCCGCCTGACGCGGGCGCTGGCAGCGTATTTTCCGGAATGCCACGGCGTGGATATTTCGCCCACGATGATCCGGCTGGCGGAAGAATTCAACCAGGACATGCCGCAGTGCAAATTTCTGGTGAATAAACGGCGTGATCTCAGCAATTTTGAAGATGGATATTTCGGATTTGTTTATTCCAGCATTGTGCTGCAACACATGGCTCCGCGCTACAGCCGCCGGTATCTGCAGGAGATGGTCCGCGTGACCAGACCTGGCGGCATTCTGGTCTTTCAGGTACTTGACGATTTGCGCGTCGGCTTTGTGCCGCGCCTTCGGCAAAAGATTGGCATTCGCAGGAACCTGCGCCGTTTTGCTCACGGGCAGAACGGCCATTGCTCAATTGATCTGTACTGGCTTGGTGAAGCGCAGGTGCGCCATGTGCTGCAAGCCGCGGGAGCGCGCGTGATCGACGTGCGCTACACGAATTCGGCCGACCCTGCTTTCAATGGCAAACTTCAATATCTGGAGTCCGGACCAAGCCACGGTTGGGTGAGCAAACAATACTGCGCGATCAAAGACCCGGACCCGGGCGGAAAGGAAACAGAACGGGCTTGAGCTCTGATCTCCAGCCGCGGCGGAGGATGCGCGTTGGCTTTGACGCGCGCTGGTACAACGATTCAGGCGTGGGCGCCTACGTCTCCGGCCTGCTTGGCGCGATGGCGCGGATGCAGGACGAATTCGAACTGGTGCTGTATGAGGATGAGGAAAACAGAGTGCCCCTGCCGTCCGGCCTGACGCTGCGCCGTGTGCCGGTCAAGGCGAAGAGATACTCGGCGGCAGAACAACTGGACCTGGCGCGACATTGCCGTGCGGACTCTCTGGACCTGTTCCACAGTCCTTTCTATGTTCTTCCGGTTTTCGCGCCGTGTCCTGTCGTGGTGACGTTCCATGATTTGATTCCGTTCCTGTTCCCGATTTATCCATGGGCGAAGCAAGCTCTGGTCAGGAATGGTTATCGTCTGGCGTCCCGCAAGGCGGCGCACATCATCGCGGACTCCCAGAATACGGCGAACGACATTGAGAAGATTCTGAGCGTCGAACGCAAACGCATATCCGTGGTGCATCTTGCTCCTAACGACTGCTATCACCCGAGAAGCGGCGACGAAGAAATCAGCTTGCTTTCCCAAAAGTTCGGCATTCACTGCCCCTATGTGCTTGTGGCCGGCGCGCGCAACTGGCGCACGAAGAATCTGGAAACGGCTTTAAAGGTGCTCGAATGCGTGCGGGAGCAGAGTCGCCTGAAATTTGACGCCGTCGCCTATGGATCGCCGGAGGGAATTCGCTCCGCAGCCGGTGAGAGCGCGCTCTCGCTGAACTTAAATTGCACCGGCTACATTGCTGCGGAGGAGCTAGCGATGCTTTACCGGCACGCCAGCGCTTTTATCCTGCCGTCGCTCTATGAGGGATTTGGGCTGCCGCTGCTGGAGGCGATGTCCTGCGGGTGTCCCGTGATCACCACGACAGGCGGCGCTTTACCCGAAGTTGCCGGCAACGGCGCACAGGTGTTTGATCCGCGCAACGTGCCCGGAATGGCGGATGCTTTGTGCAGGCTGCTCTGCCATGAAGACGAGCGAAATTTTTGGAGGAAGGCTGCGCTGGCGCGGGCGCAGGAATTTTCCTGGGCCAGAGCGGCGCGCGAGACCGTCTCGGTATATTATCAGAGCGCAAAAATGGTGCGATCGAGCGATCTGCGTTCAACAACGAAAGACAACAGGGAAAATCAAAGAGCGGCAGTTTGAATCCTAGAACGGGGTGCGCCGGGAATGCGGGCATTGATCACCGGAATCACAGGCCAGGATGGATCTTATCTGGCGGAATTTCTGCTGGAAAAAGGCTATGAAGTCTACGGGCTGGTGCGCCGCAGCAGCCTGGAGAAATACGACCGGGTCGCGCACATTGCCGATAGCGTTCACTTTGTGGAAGGCGATCTGACGGACCAGAGCTCGCTCGACCAGGCGGTGCAGCAGCTCAAGCCGGAAGAAATCTACAATCTGGCCGCACAGAGTTTTGTTCCCGTCTCCTGGAATCAGCCGGTGCTCACGGCTGACGTCACCGGCCTGGGCGCGCTGCGCGTGATGGAAGCCATCCGAAAGCACTCGCCGCAATCAAAATTCCTGCAGGCTTCGAGCTCGGAGATGTTCGGCAAGGTGCGAGAGAGCCCGCAAACGGAACAGACGCCGTTCCATCCGCGCAGCCCGTACGGTGTGGCCAAGGTGTTTGGGCATCACATCACGGTCAACTATCGTGAAAGCTACGGCATTTTCGCGTGCTCGTCCATCTGCTTCAACCATGAGTCGCCCAGGCGCGGCAGCGAGTTTGTGACGCGCAAGGTGACGCAGGCTGCGGCCAGAATCAAACTGGGCCTGGCGGACAAGCTGAAGATGGGCAACATTGACGCGCAGCGCGACTGGGGATTTGCCGGCGACTATATCCGCGCGATGTGGTTGATGCTGCAGCAACCCCAGGCGGACGATTTCGTGATCGCAACCGGCCAGACGCACAGCGTGCGGGAGCTGCTGGAAGTGGCTTTTTCCT
>JBLMYN010000370.1:0-24913 GCA_050258305.1 Actinomycetota bacterium | reverse complement strand
ATATCGGAGGCTTCGCTGTGACCTCCGGGCCAGGATCGTTCACGGGCCTGCGCGTGGGCCTGAGCGCGGTAAAAGGGCTCGCCGAGGTACTGCAAAAGCCGATTGTGACGGTGTCGCTGCTGGAGGCGCTTGCCACCTTATCCGCCGAAGATGGCCGGGTGATTGCCGCTCTTGATGCCGGCCGTTCCGAAGTCTTTTTCGGCTTGTATGAGGTAAGCAATGGCAAGGCTGAGCGTGTCAGCGAGCAACTGCTCTCTGCGAGTGAATTTGTCGAGCAGGCAAGGAAACCGGGAGTTGGACCGGTCCTGACCAGTGATGCCGCCGTCGCTGAGACGCTCTCAGCGGTTGCTGCCAAAGTGAATCTTGTGCAACGGCCGGACAGCGGCGTGATTGCCAGGATCGGCTCCGCCAAGCTGCTGGCCGGAGATGTTACCTCCGTCGAATCCCTGGACGCGAACTATCTCCGCCGCTCTGATGCGGAAATCTTTTTCAAAGGAAACCGCTGATCATGTTTGCGGTGCGGCAGGCAGTTGCCGCGGACCTCGCCAGGGTGCTGGAAATCGCGCGCGCAACCAGCGGCGCGGCACAGTGGACCTTCAGCCAGTATGAAAAGATGGCGGAGCCAGCACCAGACCGCTTGCTCCTGGTACTTCATGACGGCAGACAGGCGCAAGGCTTCATTGCGGGGGCTCGGGCCGGAGATGACTGGGAGATTGAAAACATTGCTGTTGACCTGCCTTTCCAAAGAAGAGGCCTGGGATCACAACTGCTGTGTGAGTTTCTGAACCGCGTTCGGCAACCCCGGCAGGCGGTCTTGCTGGAGGTGAGGGAATCGAATGTTGCCGGCCGTAAGTTATACGAAAAAATGGGGTTTGTTCAGGTTGGAAGGCGCACGGCCTACTATCGCGCACCAGAGGAGGATGCACTGGTAATGAAGCATTCTTTTTGAGTACTAGAGTTTTTTCCATTTTCATTGAACCGGCTCTGCCTGTGTGTTAACGTTTGATGAAAGAACATGCAGGAGGTTCTTCCGAATGGTAGATTCCGTTCGCGAACAGCTTCTTGCCAGCCACGAGGAATTTCGTCGGCTGGCGCAGGAACATAATCAACATTCCCTCCGCCTCAGCTCGCTGGTCGAAAAGCGTTATCTCAGTGAAGAAGAAAAGCTGGAAGAAATCCGTTTGAAGAAGCTCAAGCTGCGTCTGAAAGACCAGATGCACATGATCGAGCAGGAGTACAGGCGCGGGCAGTTCCAGGTAGCGTAAGGACTCGATTTTAGAAAACAACAAGCCTCTCCGGGCGGAGCAAATGCGTCCCACAGGAGAGGCTTTGTTTTTGGCGAGCGCCAGCGGACTACCGCTATAATCTGAGGGATGGTTCGGGACGGAATCTTTTATGCTCTGGGAATGTTCGCAGTCGCTGCCCTGTTGTGGTGGCTGACGGTTCCGGCATTTTCCGCCATCCCGCTGCTGCTGGCAGGTTTTTTTCTCTGGTTCTTCCGTGATCCCGAACGTGCAGTCCCCTCGGAACCCGGTCTGGTTGTTTCCCCGGCAGACGGCAAGGTGACAGCGATTGAACCTACGCAACTCAATGGCGCCCCATACACGCGAATCAGTATTTTTCTCAACGTCTTTAACGTCCACGTGAACCGGTCTCCTATAGCCGGCGTGGTGCGGGAGGTTGTGTACCAGAAAGGCCGATTCGGAAATGCCATGGACGCCGCCTCCGCAGAGGCCAACGAGCAGAACGTTGTGACCGTGGAAGGCGAGGGCATTGTACTGGTATTCAAGCAGATAGCCGGATTGCTGGCGAGGCGGATCGTTTTCAATCACCGGCCCGGAGATGCGCTGGCCCGCGGACAGCGGGTTGGGCTGATTAAGTTCGCCTCGCGTACTGATGTCATGTTCCCCTCGCCCAACCAGCTCAGCGTAAAGGTTGGCGATCACGTGAAGGGTGGATCATCAATTCTGGCGCGTGTACCGGTAGAGTCGCGTGTGCAGGCGAGTCAATCGGCTGAGGTGGCGCAATGAACAATCCTTCCCCCATGCGCCGTCATGAAGATCAGTTATCAGCCGGCCAAAGGCGGCGCATGCGCAAGGGCATGTACATTCTGCCGTCACTGTTCACGGCAGCGAACATGGGCGCCGGATATTTCGCCATCTATAACACGCTTCTTGGCAGCCAGGCCGAGTCGGGATACTTCGACATTGCCGCCAAGGCCATCGGTATTGCCGTCGTCGCCGACGGGCTGGACGGCTTTGTTGCCCGGCTCACAGGCACCACCAGCGATTTCGGCCGGGAGTTTGATTCGCTTGCCGATGCCATCACCTTTGGTGTCGCGCCCGCGCTCCTGGCGCTGATGTGGGGATTCCGCTGGTTCATGCTGCCTGATTTTGCAGCGGTTCCGGTGGTGGACTGGGTCCGGCATCTTGGATTGGTGGCAAGTTTTCTGTTTCTGGTTGCGGGCGCCAGCAGGCTGGCCCGCTTCAACATTCAAGTCAACCCGCAACCCTCCAATCCGGGGCGGCCGGGCAAGAAATATTTTGTAGGGATGCCGATTCCCGCCGGGGCCGGGGTAATTGCCGCCACAGTGCACCTGAACTCCGGGCATCCGATCAACTTCTGGTGGCTGGCCCTGGTCTGGATGTCACTGCTGGTCGTAGTGGCTTTCCTCATGGTGAGTACCTGGAGGTTTTACAGCTTCAAGGATTTGAATCTGCGGAACCGGCATCCATTTCAGCTTATGGTGCTGATTGGCGGATTGATTTACCTGATCGTGCTCTTCTCCGGGCCGGTCCTGTTCGCCATCGCCATCACCTATATGTTGAGCGGGGTGCTCTCGCGGCTGTCATTCCTGTTCCGGCGACGGCCCAACCATCCTGCCCCGCCGCTGGAGGAAGCTCCTCAACCACGATGAAAACTGAAACACAAAATCTTTTCCGTGTGGCTATCGTAGGCGCCGCCACGCTCAAAGGCAAAGAGCTCAAGGACGTCCTGGAAGAGCGTAACTTTCCCGCCACTGACATCCGCCTGCTCGATGATGACGAATCTCTGGGACAGCTCGATACCGTGCAGGATGAAGTTTCCTTCGTTCAGCCCGTAACCCGGGACCAGTTCGATAACGTGGACTTTGCGTTTTTCGCTTCCGAGGAGAAATTTACCCGGCAGAACTGGAAGCTTGCCCGCCAGGCGGGGAGCGCGGTGGTTGATCTCTCATACGCATTGGAAACGGACGAGGCCGTGCCCGTGACCGCGCCGTGGATCCAGCGCGAACTGGGTCAATTCACGCCGCTGAACCTGGAATCGAATGCCATTGCTATCGCCCATCCTGCAGCCGTAACCATGGCTTTGCTGCTGCTGCGGGCGCGCAAGGCGGGCGAGATCAGGCGCGTGGTCGCCACTTTATTTGAGCCCGTTTCCGAGCAGGGCCGCCGCGGCATGGACGAACTGCACGAGCAGACTGTCAACCTGCTCTCCTTCCAGCAAATGCCCACCGCCATTTTTGATGCCCAGGTGGCTTTCAATATGGTCGGCCGCTACGGTCCGGCTGCACAGCAATCGCTGGAAACATCCGAACGACGTATTCACAACCACTTGCGCCGGCTTGTGAATGACGCCGTTCCCGTGCCCTCTCTGGCCCTGGTGCAGGCGCCTGTCTTCCATGCCCACACGTTTTCCATTTATGTGGAACTCGCAAAAAGCATTTCCGCCGGCGACTTTGCCGGCGCGCTTGCCGGCGAACATGTGCAGGTTGCGCGCTCACCGGAGGACCAGCCCAGCAATGTGAACGTGGCGGGAAAGGACGAAATTCTGGTATCGGTTCGACGCGATCCGGCGTATGACAACGGGTTCTGGCTGTGGGCTGCGGTGGACAATCTCCGCCTGGCTGCTTTGACCGCTGTTGACTGCGCTACCGTACTCGCCACGGTGCGGCCGCACGGGAAGGTACAGTGACTGCGGGTGCCAGAATCCGTCTGGCCGCGGTGGTACTCGCCGCTGTTTCGTTGATCACCGGTTGCGGTTATCACGTTATGGGGCGCGCTTCGCGCCTGCCGCAGGACGTAAAAGTCCTCGCTGTCCCCATGTTTGTCAACCAGACGCAAAGCTATCGCATTGAACAGGTGCTCACGCGCGACGTGGTCCGCGAGCTGCTGGCGCGCACAAATTATCGGGTAGTCAGCGGAGCTTATCAATCGCCTGACGCCACGCTGACCGGCACGGTGCTCTCCGCGCAGGCCAACCCGCTCACCTACGACGCTCAAAGCGGGCGCATCTCCAGTGCCATGATCACGGTGACGATGAAGGTCTCTCTGGTAGACCGTTCCGGTCGTGTCCTGTTTGAAAACCAGAACTACAGCTTTCGCCAGCAATATCAGGTCTCGCGCGAGGTGACCAGTTTCTTTGAGGAAGGCACGCCCGCGGTGCAGCGCCTTTCACGGGACTTCGCCCGCACCCTGGTCAGCGATATGCTGGAGGGCTTCTGATGCCCCGTGCCGGGCGCAGTTTTGCGCCATCGGAAAAATTCATCTCTGATGTTGCCGGCAACAAGCTGCGCGCTGCTTACGTCTTTATCGGTGATGAAGTATTTTTTCGGGATCAGTGCCGCCGGGCGCTGCTCGATCACCTGGTTCCTCCCGATCTGCGCGATTTCAGCTTTCATGACCTTGACCTGAGCGACGTGAGCATTGCCGACGTGCTGGACCGGGCGCGAACGCCGTCGTTGATGGCGCCATTCCAGGTATTTTTCATTCGCGGCGTCAAGAACCTCTATGGCCGCGGCTCGCATGCGGAAGAGTTCGCCGCCATTGAGCAATATGTAAAAGATCCGAATCCCGCCGCGGTGCTGATCTTTGTCGCTGACCACCTCAGCATTCCCGCTGACGTCCGCCGCATGGAGATGCAGGACAAAGACCGTTATGAGCGCATCCGCGAAACACTGGGCGAGTACTGCGGAATCGTGGAACTGGCGCGCGTGGAAGAAGGCGACGGCATGCGCTGGATCATCAGCCAGGCGGAAAAGGAAGGCGTGAAAGTGGACCAGGATGCGGCCAGCGAATTGATGGATGCGCTGGGATCGGACATGATGCTGGTCAGCGGCGAACTTGAGAAGCTGATGCTGTACGTGGCCGGCAAGAAGCACATCACACTGGCTGACGTGGAGACCATGGTGCTCGCCGCCAAGCAGCGCTCCCTGTACGAACTCACTGACGCC
The DNA here is from genome assembly GCA_050258305.1 of Actinomycetota bacterium. GTDB lineage: Bacteria > Acidobacteriota > Terriglobia > Terriglobales > Acidobacteriaceae > Angelobacter. The sequence continues at coordinate 19,701 of JBLMYN010000370.1, read as the reverse complement.
ATCTCCGCCAAAGACAAGGCCCGCGCGCTCAGCGTGCTGGATGCTCTGCTCTCTTCAAGCGAAGGAGAGGATGCCGCCATCGGACACCTCTACATGCTTTCACGCACCTTCCGCCAGATGCTGGTCATCCTGGAGAAAAACGTGCGTGATTCGCGAAGTATATGGCAGGCGCTGTGGCAGGGCTTCCGCGTACCGCCCTTCGCGGCTGAAGATCTCATTCGCCAGGCGCGCCGCTACAAGTCCCGCCGCGAACTCACCCGCGCGCTCAAACTCATTGCCCGCGCTGATATGGGCCTGCGCTCCAATCCCCCCAGCAAGCGCATGGTGCTTGAACAACTCGTGATACAACTGTCCGAAGAACCCAGGCCGGCCTTCACGGAATGGCAGCAGGAACATTTGGGAGTGTAGCTTTTTGCTGATGAATTCTGACCGGGCAGTGCAGCTACGGTCGCGACGCGAGAGCAATGAGCCCGTGCTACAATTCAACTTTAACCCTTCGCCCGCGCAGACAAAACGGACCCTCATTTGAAAAGAACCTCCATCACCTACGCCGATAGCGGTGTCAATATTGACCGCGCTGATCGCGCCAAGCAGCGCATCAAGTATCTGGCTCACCGCACATTTACCAGGGGAGTGGTGAGCGAGATTGGCGGCTTCGGCGGGATGTATGCCATCGACAAGAAGAAGTTCCGCGAGCCGGTGCTGGTTTCAAGCGTGGATGGAGTTGGCACCAAACTGAAGGTGGCATTCATGATGGACCTGCACCACACCGTGGGTGGCGACCTGGTGAACCACTGCGTCAACGATATTGCCGTACAGGGCGCGACCCCGCTGTTCTTCATGGACTATTTGGCGACAGGAACACTCGATCCTAATGTGGCCGAAAAGATCGTGGAAGGCATCGCCGATGCCTGCCGCCACAATGGGTGCGCGCTGATCGGCGGCGAAACAGCGGAGATGCCGGGCTTTTATCCCAAAGGCGAATATGACCTGGCAGGCTTCATCGTTGGAATCGCCGACAAAGGCAAAATCATTACCGGAGAAAAAGTCCAGCCGGGCGACGTGCTGCTAGGCCTCGCTTCCAACGGGTTGCACACCAACGGCTATTCGCTGGCCAGGAAATTATTTTTTGAAGTTGCCCGATACACGCCGGAAACCTACGTGAATGATCTGCACGGGAAGGCCGGGGCCGAGTTGATGAGGACGCACAAAAGCTACTGGCCGGTGCTGTGCAAATTGATCCGTGCCGAACTGGTGCACGCCATGGCGCACATTACCGGCGGCGGCATCACTGACAATCTGCCCCGTGTGCTGCCCAAAGGCACCGCCGCCATCGTGGAGATGGGCACCTGGCCCGTGCTGCCCGTCTTCAGCCATATGCAGAAGATCGGCAACGTGCCGCAGGACGATATGATGCGCACCTTCAACATGGGGATTGGCATGGTGCTGGTGGTTGAGGCAAAGAAATTCAAGCGCGTGCAATCGACGATTGAGAAGGCCGGAGAAAAGGCGTATCTGATCGGCCGAATCGTAAAAGGTGACCGCAAGGTCCTCTACGCCTGAGCGCATGCCTGCTCCCCCAAAACTTGGCATCCTGCTTTCCGGACGCGGCTCGAATTTTGAGGCCATTGCTGATTCAGTAAAGGCTGGGCGGTTGCAGGCTGAAATCGCCATCGTGATTTCCAATCGCGCGGATGCGCAGGGCCTGGAAACCGCGAGGCGGCGCGGGCTGAATGCAAAGCTGGTTGCTTCCAAGGGAAGATTGCGTGAAGAACATGACCGCGAAGTGATCGCGGCCCTCAAAGAAGCGCAGGTTGATCTGGTTTGCCTTGCCGGGTACATGCGGCTGCTCTCGCCCGAGTTTGTGCGGGCATTTCCCAATCGCATTCTCAATATCCATCCATCCCTGCTGCCGGCCTTCCCCGGTCTCGACGCACAGAAACAGGCGCTTGACTACGGAGCCAGGGTTTCCGGATGCACCGTCCACATTGTCGATGAGCACCTTGACCATGGGCCCATCATCGTGCAGAAAGCCGTCCCGGTCCTTGAGACTGACGATGAATACTCGCTTTCTGCCCGCATCCTGGAGCAGGAACACATTGCCTACACCGAAGCAATCCGGCTGATGCTGTCCGGCGAAGTAGAAGTGCGGGGACGCAGAGTGGTGAGGAAAAACCTGCGTGCGGAGGCGAAATAGTGCTGCGAGTCAAGTTGCTGAATGGATCGGCCAAGCCGCCCACGGTGGCGCATCCGGGTGAGGACCTGGGCTATGACATTTATGCAGCGTTCAAGCTGATGATTGCGCCGAGAAGCCACGCTGTTGTGCCCACGGGTATTGCCATTGAATGCACTTCGTCCGCCGGCGAGCCCATGGGCGCGCTGCTGCGTGACAAGTCTTCCATGGCCGCGCGCCGGCTGATCTTGACCGGAGGTGTAATTGACGCAGGCTATCGCGGTGAGATCAAGGTCCTTATGGAGAACCTGGGTGACTCATCCCAGGTGATCAACGCTGGAGACAAAATCGCCAATCTCATCCCCTATCCCGTGCTGACCGGCGAGGTGCAAGTGGTTGAGGAACTCGCGGAATCCAGCCGGAAAGCAGGCGGGTTTGGCTCCAGTGGAAAGTAGAGAAGCCGGGATAACCCGTCGGGATAACCCGGCTCTGTTTCTGTGCTTCAACTGCTCATCTCCTGCTGCGGTCCGCGCTTAGCAAGAACGGCGCTCGTTTATAATCAAACGTTTACACCTTCGAGAGCTTAGACTGTGTCCTTAGAGAGAAAAATCTACGAGCTGCGCCAGCAGAAGCTGCGCCAGATTGAAGCGCTGGGCCAGCAGGCATATCCGCACAAATTCGGCTTCACCCACACCATCCCGCAGATCCTGGCCGAGTTCGGCCACAACACCGCGGAAGAGCTGGAAAAAGGACGCACAAATGTGAAAGTCGCGGGCCGGATCATTGCGGTGCGGTTGATGGGAAAAGCCGGCTTCGCCCATCTCCAGCAAGGCGGCCAAAAGCTGCAGATCTACGTTAAGAAGGACGCAGTCGGCGATAAGGGCTTCGAACTCTACAGGCTGCTCGATCTGGGTGATCACATTGGTGTGAGCGGATATCTGTTCCGCACCCGCACAGGCGAGCTCTCCGTGCATGTGGAAGAAATCACCTTCCTGAGCAAAGATCTGCTTCCGCTTCCGGAAAAGTGGCACGGCCTGCAGGACGTGGAGCTGCGCTACCGCCAGCGCTACGTAGACCTGATCATGAATCAGGACGTGCGCGAGGTCTTCGTGAAGCGCAGCAGGATCGTGCAGTCTATCCGCCGCTTCTTTGACGCGCGCGGCTATGTCGAGGTGGAAACACCCATGATGCAGCCGATCGCCGGCGGCGCTGCGGCGCGGCCTTTCACAACGCACCATAACACGCTCGATATCGACCTCTATCTTCGTATTGCGCCCGAACTCTACCTGAAGCGGCTGGTGGTCGGCGGGCTGGAGCGCGTGTACGAGATCAACCGCAATTTCCGCAATGAAGGCATCTCCACCCAGCACAACCCCGAGTTCACCATGCTGGAGTTCTACCAGGCCTACGCTGACTACAAGGACATGATGCAGCTCACGGAAGACCTGCTGGCGCGGGTGGCGCAGGACGTGAACGGCAGCACGAAAACCAGCTTCAACGGGCACGAAATCGATTTCGCCGATTGGCAGCGTCTCACCATGCGGGAGGCGATTATCAAGTACTGGCCGGAGACCGCACCTCCAAAGCCACAAATGTCCGATTTTGCCGATTCGCAATCGCTTGAAAAACTGGTGCAGCGCTTCAACGCCCACCACACGCACATGGCATACGACCCCAAAGATCCTGCGGGCAAGACGATTGCGGCAATGTTTGAGGCTGTGGCGGAAGAGCACCTGATCCAGCCAACCATCCTCTACGACTTCCCTGTCGCCATTTCACCGCTCTCCAAGAACAAGCGCGACGAGCCGGACTGGGTGGAGCGCTTTGAAGTGTTCGTCGGCGGGCTGGAGATCGGCAACGCCTTCAGCGAGTTGAACGATCCGGAAGAGCAGCGCCGCCGCTTTGAACAGCAACTGAAAGAGAAAGAGCGTGGCGATGAGGAAGCCCATGCCATGGACGAGGATTACATCCGCGCGCTTTCCTACGGGCTGCCGCCGACGGGCGGCGAAGGCATTGGCATTGACCGGCTGACAATGCTGCTGACCGGATCGAAGTCGATCCGTGACGTGATCCTGTTCCCGTTGCTCCGGCCTCAGGCGCCGCAGGAACTGGTCACCGAAGAAGACGCCGCCGATTAGGATCAATAAACCGCAAACAGCATGAGTGGGAAACCCGCGTGCGGGTCAATGCTGACCAAGTCTCACTGCCTGAGCACTCGTCATAACGTTCTTGTGTGCGTGCGGCCGCTCCCGCTACCAACAAGCGCCGCCTGTTATCCACTCCACACGTACGCATCCGGCTGATCCAGCCCGATGAACGCCAGCACGCGGCACGCGAACTGGTGAGCCATCTCGTCCAGCGTTGCCGGACGGTTGTAGAAAGTCGGTATCAGGGGATAAATCGTTGCACCGGCCTCGGCCGCCCATTGCATGTTGCGGAGATGCACGCGATTAAACGGGCTTTCGCGGACGCAGAGCACCAGCGGGCGTTTCTCTTTGAGGCAGACATCGGCGGCGCGATCGATCAGGTTGCCCGCCAAGCCATGAGCAATTCTGGCCAGAGTCCCCATGCTGCACGGCAGCACAATCATTCCGTCAGTACGATACGATCCGCTGGCGATATTGGCGCCGATATCATCGACATTCTGCTGCCGGATCTTCTTTGGCTTTTTGCCCAGAAGTTGCTGAACCAGATCATTCCGCCCCCTGGTCTCAAGCTCTTCGGCGAACACCCGCAAAGCGTTATTTGAGGCGATGAAGTTAACGGTTTTCACGCGAGTGTCGCGTTCCAGCAGCAGCAGCAGTGCTCGCGTGAACTGGGCGCCGGAAGCGCCAGTCGCCGCCACCGTAAGTACATGGGCTGTTGATTGGGATGAATTCTGCATCTAAAGAGGTAAGCTCAAGCCTACCCCCTGGTGAACCGTTGAGCAAGGTGGCGCGGCAGCTGACGCCGTGTCGAGGATATGGGTAGTGTCTCTTTAATTCGGGCCCGACGACGCACCGCGGCGCAGCAGCTTGCACTCAGACAGGTGAAACGCGAAATCAACGCCACTGATCCGCACGGGCGGCTCAAGTACCTGCGCGATTTCACCGAGGCTTATCTCAGCTACAACAAAGTGTTAAGCCCACCTGAATCGGAGCAGCAGTATCGCTCCGCTGACGTATTACTGGTGGGGGACTATCATGCGCTTGCGGCCTCGCAGGTTTTTGCGGCCGAGTTGCTGCGGACAGTCACAAGCTCGGCCAGGCCGGTGATTTTGGCGCTGGAGACAGTGTTCAGCCGTGACCAGCGAGTCATGGATCGATGGTTCAGCGGCGAAATCAGCGAAGAAGAATTGCGAGCCGGCATTCGCTACGACGAGGAGTGGGGCTACGACTGGGAGCCATTCGCGAACCTGTTGCGATCTGCGCGGCAGCACGCGGCTGGAGTCTATGGCATCGATTCCGGGCGGCGCGGCAGCATGCGCCGTATCGGCGCTCGAGATCGCTATGCCGCGCTCAAGATTTCTGAACTCCGGGAGAAATTTCCACAGGCCGTTGTTCTTGCCCTTTTTGGCGAAGCCCACCTCGCGCCGAACCACCTGCCCCGCTGGTTGCGACAAAATCGGCCCCAGGACCGCATCCTGACTGTTTTGCAGAACGTGGACGAGCTTTATTGGAAGTCTGCGGGTGAACTCATGCAGGCGCTCCCGGCGGTACAGGTCAGCGATGACGTTATCTGTGTCTTTAACTCCACGCCTCTCGAGAAATATGAGAGTTACCGCATCTACATTGAGCGGTGGAGGACCGATCCAGGCCAGCCGGACCTGGCGCCTACGTTCTACAACGTTGTCGACTCGCTCTTGCGGTCACTGGGACTGGAGCAGTACTATCCCGCGGCTGGTCACCACCCGCGCACTTTGGTGGAGAATTATCCTCAAGTCCAAACCGGCTCTGACGAACGGGAGTTTGAACGCCTGCTTCTGCGCCGTGGCTTGAGCCAACCGGAGCGTCGCCAGGCGCTGGACAAGCTGCGGCTCAACGGATGTGTTTTTCTTCCCCGGCAGAATCTTCTTCTGATCGAGCGCTTTCAAATGGCGGCGGCGGCGGAAGAAGCAGTCCGGTTTGTGCAGAGCGAGTGCCGGGGCACTCGTCCGTGGATTGGCAGCTCGGCCGAGCACCAGTTTTATTTTGAAGTGATGGAAAGGGCGCTGGTGACCTTCGGAGTCCGCGTCCTGCTGCCCAATTATCCGCTGGCGCGCGAGGACGATTTGCAGGGGTTGTGTTCTCAGGCGGAAGAGATCATTGAGGAACAAACCGGATTCTCTTATCGCGAGTTTGCGGAACTCGTATCAGTTCTGGCTCTCCACAAGGAAGTTGAGAAGGGGCGCCACTGGAGCATGTTGCCCCGGTCGCTCGCGCAAGTAATCTCGCTGAGCGGGAAAAAGCGGAGTTTCCTGGTCCAGCATCTCGGCGCGATGCTGGGCGCGGAAATGCACGAAGCTTACCTTGCCGGAGTACTCGGTAAAAGTTATTTGCGTTCGTTGTTTTTCCGCAAAACCCATCTGCCAGGCGCAGCGAGAAAGGCGTATTTCGAAGTTGCGCGGTCCATGAAGGTAGCCGGAAGGCTGCCCTGCTGATTTTCAGTCACACTCCCGCCAAAATCGTACAACATTCGCCACGAGCGGGCTCGCTCCAGAGTCTGGCGATCCGTGACAAACTGCCGCTGCAAACTATTTCGGTGGATGGCACAATACTTCCTCGGGCGAGAGCGTAATACTCTTGCTCTTCTTTTCCACCCACATGGAAGTGGTCTCAGGGCGGTGGTTGATGCTGACCACCACGATCACGCCGCTGGGCGAACGGAACTCTTTGCTGGGCGGCTCGACTGTGCATTCGATCTTGTGGCTGGTGATCACACCGTATTCGCCTGCCGGTCCCCAGTCCAGCATGAACTGCGGCAGGGGATACTGGTTATATTTTTGCGGGTGCTGCTTCCAGTCCGGGTCGGCAAAGTAAAGGCCATAGGCTTCGTCGTAATTCTTCTTCTCAATTGCCTGGAAAAAACGGTCGATCACGTGGTCTTCCGGATAGAAGCGGAAGAACCACCAGAGCGCAAATGCAATGATTGCGACAGAAACCGCAATGGCCACCAGGCGCCAGCGCCGTTGCGCCGGGCGAGGATCATACTCTTTTGCGTCCAATAATCCCATGAAGGCGATCCTTTTAGAGAGTGCGTTTGAACAGCAGGGTAGAAAGCGCAAACATCAAAACCGCGAAACCACCAAGATACAGCAGGTCAGGCCAGATTGCAGCCAGCCCCACTCCTTTGAGCAGCACCGCCTTGAACCCGTGCACCGAATACGTGAACGGATCGATGAAGGCAATGGACTGCAGCCACTTGGGGAAAGCCTGCGTCGGGTAGATGGCTCCGCTCGGAAAATACAGCAACGTATTCAAAATTCCAAAAATCGCGCGCGGTATCAGCGGATCGTTCACCCGGACCATCATCAAAAACATCATGGCAATAAATGCAAATGAAGTGCAGACGATCAGCAGAAGCAGCCAGATCAAATTAGAAGGCTGAAATGCCCCGCCCACACCCGCAATGAGCGACCCAATTACAGTCAGGACAATACCTGCGCCCATCGCCTTCAGCGCTCCCGCCACGTTCAGGCCGGCCACCAGCTCCATTTTGGTGATCGGCGTAACCAGGTAGCCTTCATGGACGCCGCGCGCTTTATCGTCAATATAAACAATGCCGCCGCCGATCATCACGCTCACGAACATGGCCAGTGTGATGGAACCGGGCAGAAGATATTTCATGTACTCGATATAGGGATAGAGTTCCACCACGTCCAGCGCAGCCTTTTGGACTACGCGCGGCTGCACTTCAGGCGCGTTCAATGAATCGACCAGGTTCCCCAACACCTGCTCGAAGGTCGAGGTCATGAAATTATCTGTGTTATCGAGCACCAGGCCGATGCGCGGTCGCGCCTGCTCGTACACATCCCGGGAGAACTGCGGCGGGATCACCAGCCCGGCATTGAGGTCGCCGTCACGAATATCGTGCACCATTTTCTGCTGGTCCGTATAGATGATGGGTTTGAATGTGCGCGCGTTGCTTTGCACCGCGCGCAACGCTTCGATCACGCGGATTGCCTGTGGCCCGTCATCCTGGTTGACAATGCCCAGTTTGGCGTCGCGAATCTTGCCGCCGAACGCGTTTCCGAGGACGATCAACTGCACCAGAGGGAACACCATGGCCGCCATCATCAGAGCGGGCGAGCGAAAAAATTTGCGCAGGTCGCGTTCCACAATGGCCATCATTCGCTCGCTCTGGAAGAACGCCATCTACTTACCCCACGCCACGGGCGACTGGTAGAGCGGCGCATCCGCCAGTTGATCGCGGAGCTGCCTTCCCGTGTAATGCACAAATACGTCATCCAGAGTGGTGCTCTGTACGGTGAGCGATTTGATGTTCACGCCGGCGCGCACTGAAGTTTCCACCAGTTCCGTGGTCGTGCGCGAGCCATCATCGGTAAGGATGCGATACATCTCAGCGCCTTCCGGCTGCACGGAGTTTACACTACTCAACTGTTCGAGCTGCTTTTCCCAATTTTGCGGCGGATTTGCGAACTGCGCCTCAATGACCGACGATCCTGGAATGCTCGACTTCAAGGCGCGGGGAGTGTCCAGCGCAACCAGCTTGCCGTGGTCGACAATGGCAATGCGGTCGCACAGCCGGTCCGCTTCATCCATGTAATGGGTGGTGATCAGCACGGTGAGGTTCCGCTGCTGCTTGATATTGGTGATCATCTCCCAGACTGCTACCCGCGAAACCGGATCAAGGCCGGTGGTAGGTTCATCCAGGAAGAAAATGCGCGGCCGGTGCACCAGCCCGCGGGCAATTTCCAAGCGCCTGCGCATGCCTCCGGAAAGATTTCGCGCCGGAGCATCCCGCCATTGCATCAGGTCCACCAGATGCAGCAGTTCGTCAATCGATCGCTCACGCTCCTGCGCGGAGATGCCATAAAGTTTGGAGTAGATGCTCAGGTTCTCCCACACGGTCAGGTCGCCGTCACTGGTCATGGCCTGCGGAATCACGCCCATGGCGCGGCGCGCCTTATCCGGGTCCTTGCTCACATCATGGCCTTCAATGTAGGCCGCGCCGCTGGTGATTTCGAGAAGCGTGGTCATCATGCGGATCAGCGTGGATTTTCCCGCGCCGTTGGGTCCCAGCAAGCCAAAGATCTCGCCTTCGGCCACATCAAAAGAGACACCATTGACTGCGGTGAAGTTTCCGTACTTCTTTACGATGTCGACCACCTGGATGGCTTTGACTTCGGCGTTCATGAGCCACCCAGCTTCGCCTTCGGAACCAGGACTTCCGCGGTCATCCCGGGAACCATGGTCTTCCTGCTATTGTCCACCTCCAGTTTGAGGGCGATGGTCTTGATATCGCGCTTGCGCCGGCTGACGTCCCTCTGAGTGGCGAAATCGGCTTCCGGGGCTTTGAAGATCACCTTTCCCGGAACTTCTTCCCCGGATGGCAGCCGGACCATGAGCTGATCGCCGAGCGCGATGTGGTCGGCATCCGTTTCAGGAATATCCGCGCGCACCCAGGTGTCACTCAGGTCAGTGATGATAACGATCGGCGTGCCCACGTTCACCACTTCGCCTTCTCGGGCTGCGCGTACGGTCACAATCCCGCTGACCGGGGCAGTAATTTTCGTGTAACCGAGGCGCGCCTCAGCGGCTTCAAGCTGTGCCTGAGCATTTAATTCCTGCGAACGTGTTGCCGCTACCATGCTTTCAGCGGCGTGGGTCTGATGAGTGCGGGCCTGCGCGGTGTCCAGGTCGGCTTTGGCGGCGTTCACCTGGTCCTGGGCGGCGCGCACAAATGCCTGCTGCGCTTTCAACTGCGCCTCAGCCTGGTCCGCCTGCTGCTGGGAAGCGACGCCCTGCTGGGCCAGCGCAACCGAACGCCGCGTGTCTGACTCAATTCGCTGCTGGTCCGCCTGCGCCTGCGCCAATGTGGCCTGCGCGGCGCGCAACCGGGCTTGTGCGTTCAGCACGCCGCTGTAAGTTTCGCCTGCGGTCTGGGCTTCCGTGGCCCGGGTCTGGGCCACCTGATGGCGAAGGCTGGCCAGCAGCGCTTCAGCGGCCTGCCGGTCGGCGCTAAGCTCCTGGGAATCGAGCACGGCGACGGTTTGTCCTGCCTTCACCTCGGTTCCTTCATCCACCGCCAGACGCTCGATCCGGCCCGTGATCTTGGGGCTCACCACTACCTGGTTGGCATCAACAGTCCCAATCAGGGCAAGATCGGAACTGCGATCCGTAGATAAAAAGTAGTAAACGGCGGCCATGACCAGCAGCAGTCCGAGAAAAGCGAAGAACCGGTTTCTCTGGCTCAACACTGGCCTCCCTTTGCTTTTCCCGGCGCAAACAAGGCGGCAGCCACAAACTCCCGCACGGCCACCCTCCGCTGGGCAATCCGCTCGGGGGAGGCGGGATCACCGGGCGCCATCACCTGCTGCGCAGGAAGGCTGATGAAGTAAAAAACGATGGTCCCAAGAATGGAGGTAAGCGTTTGCAGTGGATCAACCTGGCGAAAGTCTCCGCTCTCCACGCCCTCACGGATCAACGCCGTCAGTTTGCTGTAGATCGGCTTTCCGTATCGCTCCAGGATTCGGCTGGCTACAGGAGAGAGCGTTTTGCCGCCGGTGCGCATGAACTCGCGCTGCACCAGTCGCGGGTACCAGGGTGAACTGGCGATGTAATCGAAGTGGGCCTCAACGTATTTGAGCAGCCTCTGTCGCGGCGGTAGCGCGCCATCGTCAAAAACAGTCGAAACCCGCGCATGAAGCCCCGAAAAAACCTGTTCGAGGGCTGCAGCATAAAGGCCCTCTTTGTCCTTGAAGTAATAGTAAAGCAGCGCTTTGTTCACGCCCGCGCGGCGGGCAATCTCGTCCGTGCGCGCCCCGGTAACTCCTTCCTGGGCAAACTCTTCCAGAGCCGACTTCAGGATGGCGGCGCGCGTCTTTTCGGGCTCGCCGCGCGAACCCGGACGACCCGATTTGGCGAGGGCGGTCATTTAATTAACCAGTTATTTAATTATTGACCACGCCGTCGCGATACGCAAGCAGTATTGTGAAGGACTGCTTTCAGGCAGGGTACGAGGGGCGAGTCTATTCCGCTTTGCTAGAATGAATAGTTTGCCTTCTTCATCGCATCTTAACTTGAGAACCTGAATGCCTGAAACCATGCTTGCCGTAGTGAAACCGGAGGCTGCGCCGGGAGCGGACGTCCGCCAGATGCCCCGCCCCGAAATTGGCCCGGATGATGTCCTGGTCAAGGTGAAAGTCGCTTCGGTCTGCGGCACGGATCTTCACATCTACAACTGGGACCAGTGGGCGCAGAACCGCATCAAGCCGCCGCTGATCCCCGGGCACGAGTTTTGCGGGCATGTGGCCGCAGTCGGGAAGAATGTGACTGCGGTCAAAGAGGGCGATTTCGTTTCCGCCGAAATGCACGTAGCCTGCGGCAAGTGTTACCAGTGCCGCACCGGCGAAGCCCACATCTGCCAGCACGTGAGGATCATCGGCGTGGACGCCAACGGCGCCTTCGCTGAGTACGTGAAGATCCCCGAATCGAACATCTGGAAGATCGATCCCGGCATCAATCCCGATTACGCCAGCGTGCTCGATCCGCTGGGGAACGCGTTCCATACGACGCTCGCTGGCGAGATCGCAGCAAAGACGGTCGCGGTGATCGGATGCGGCCCGATAGGACTTTTCTGCATTGCCGTGGCGCGGGCCTGCGGCGCCAGCGAAGTCTTTGCGCTTGAGGTTAACGATCATCGCCGCAAGCTGGCCGAGAAGATGAAGGCTGATCATGTTCTCAACCCGGCCAAAGAGAATGTCTACGAGTATGTGATGGAGACTACCGAAGGCACGGGCGTGGACGTGATTCTGGAAATGTCGGGCCACCCGGATGCGATTCGCCTCGGGTTCAAGATTCTCCGGCTGGGCGGCCGCGCCTCACTGCTGGGCATTCCATCGAAGCCGATGGAACTGAACCTGGCTAATGACATCATTTTCAAAGGCGCGCACGTGCAGGGCATCAACGGCCGGCTGATGTACAAGACGTGGTTCCAGATGAACGCCATGCTCAAGGCCAACAAGCTGGACCTTGACCCGGTGATCACGGACCGCATGTCGATGGCCGACTTCAGCAAAGGCATGGACCGGCTGAAGAGCGGCGAATCGAGCAAGATTTTGTTGTACCCAAATGGAGCAGTTAGCAAATAGCAATAGGCAGTGAGAACGGAGCGATCAGCACTCAGCCCCGCAATATTGTTGTTGCAGTGAGCGCTGGAAAGGTGTTGCTGAATTGCCCGAGAATGCTGCATGACTGAATGCTGACTGCTGAGTGCTGATTGCCAGGATTCAGGAGCGAACATGCCAGCCACCACCACCCGCCCACAACTGTCGTACTTGACAGACCAGATGAACGAGCTCAAGGCCAAGGGCACACACTTCAACTTGCGCGTGCTTGAAGACGAACAGGCGCCGGAGTGCACCATCGACGGCAAGCACGTCATCAACATTGCATCCAACAACTATCTCGGCCTGACGACTCATCCCAAACTGCGCGAAGCGGCCATGGCGGCGCTGAAGAAATATGGCGTGGGCTCAGGCGCGGTGCGCACCGTGGCCGGCACCATGACAATTCACATGGAGCTGGAGAAAAAGATCGCCCGCTTCAAGAACGTGGAAGCCTGCGTGGTGTTTCAGTCCGGCTTTACCGCCAATGCAGGCACGGTTTCGGCCATCCTGGGCAAAGATGATTTCATTATCTCTGACGAGCTGAACCACGCCAGCATCATTGACGGTGCGCGCCTCTCCCGCGCCAAGATCAAGGTATTCCGCCACAAAGACGTGGCTCATGCGGAAGAGTTGCTGAAGGAAGTTCAGAACGAGCCGGGCCACAAGCTTGTGATCACTGATGGCGTCTTTTCCATGGATGGAGACATCGGCCCGCTGCCCGGTCTGTGCGACCTGGCGGAAAAATACGGCGCCATCATGATGGTGGATGACGCGCATGCTTCAGGGGTGCTTGGCCGCAATGGCCGCGGGACCGTTGACCACTTCAACGTGCACGGACGCGTCGATGTCCAGGTGGGCACGCTGTCGAAGGCTGTTGGCGCTCTCGGCGGCTACGTCTGCGGATCCAAAGACCTGATCGACTTCCTCTATCATCGCGCCCGGCCGTTCCTGTTTTCCACCTCTCATCCGCCGTCCGTCGCGGCCACGTGCATCGCCGCTTTTGAAGTGCTGGAAAACGAGCCTGAGCTGATCGACAAGCTTTGGGGCAACACCCGCTTCTTCAAGAAAGAGCTGGGGCTGCTCGGCTTCAACATCGGCGGGGGCAACACGCCGGCCAGCGAGACGCCTATTACCCCCATTATCGTGGGCGAGGGCAAGCTGGCCATGGATTTCAGCCGCGAACTGTTCAAACAGGGCCTGTTCGTTACCGGCATCGCTTTCCCAACCGTGCCGGAAGGGAAAGCCCGCCTGCGCACCATTATGTCGGCAACACACACGCAGGACCAGCTCAGCCGCGCGCTGGAGATTTTGAAGAAGGTGGGAAAGAGGATGGGGATCATTGGCTAGTTGGCCGCAGATGAACGCTGATCAACGCAGATAAAGAAGCTGTTGTAACGAAGCAACCTGAAACGAACAAGCCGGAGTTTCGCGGAGCTGAACAGAGTTGATGCGTGCCGTATTCGCGTTGATTCGCGCTACATTCCGGATCTGCGTGCATCAGCGGCAAACTTGACCGCGCCACCCACCACCGTCGCCATCACCTTACCCTGAAGGTGCCAGCCATCGAAAGGCGAGTTCTTGGACTTGGAATACGACTCGGCGGCGGCGTAGGTCCACTTCCTGGCCGGGTTGAAGACAGTCACGTCAGCATGAGAGCCCACCGCAAGGGTTCCCCGGCCTTGCAGTCCCATTACGCGCGCCGGGTTTACCGAGAGCAGTTCGACAATTCGAGACAGCGGAATTTTGTTCTTGCTGTGCAGCGTGGAAATGCAGAGTCCCAGCGCGGTTTCGAGACCAGTAATGCCGAAGGGTGCGTGGTCGAATTCCTGGTTCTTCTCGTTGCCGGCGTGCGGCGCGTGGTCCGTTGCCACGCAATCAATGGAGCCATCCATCAGGCCGGCGATCAGGGCTTCGCGGTCGGCCCGGGAACGCAGTGGAGGATTCATCTTGAAATTCGTGTCGTAGTCGCCCACGTCTTCATCGAGCAGGGTGAAATGATGCGGCGCGACTTCACACGTGACGCGCAGATGATCGCGTTTGGCCCGTCGCACGGCTTTGAGCGCTGCCGCCGTGGAAAGATGTGCCACGTGGTAATGCGCCCGGGTTTCAGCTGCCAGGCGAATGTCACGCTCCACCAGGCTGCTTTCGGCTTCCGGTACCCAGCCACGCAGCCCAAGGCGAAACGCCGTTGCGCCGGCATGCATGGCTGCGCCGGCGGTCATGCGCGTATCTTCCGCGTGCTGGATCACAGGTATCCCCAGCTTGCCTGCGCCAAGCAAGGCCTGGCGCATGATGGCCTGGTCAAGAATTGGCTTGCCGTCATCAGTAACCGCCACAGCCCCGGCGCTTTTAAGGGACGAAAAATCGGTAAGCTGTTCGCCCTTGCTGCCGATAGTTGCCGCGCCGATTGGAAAGACATTCACATGCGCGCCCCGCGCCGGGTCCTGCATCCAGCGGGTGATCTCGGCGTTGTCATTCACCGGCGATGTGTTGGGCATGCAGCAGACTGAAGTAAAGCCGCCTGCAGCCGCTGCCAGCGTACCGCTGGCGATGGTTTCTTTGTGGGTCTGTCCCGGCTCGCGCAGGTGAACGTGAATGTCGATCAATCCCGGACAGACCACCATGCCCCGCGCATCGAGATTCTCATCGCCCTTGCCGCGCAGCTTGCCTGCGGGCGCCACCTCAGCCACGCGGCCGCCTTTGAGCAGGAGGTCATACTTGCCCTCAAGATGCCGGGAGGGGTCAATGAGGAGACCGTTGCGAATTGTGAGGCTATTGTTTAGCCGCGAATGAACGCGAATCACCACGAAGTCCTTTTCTATTGTTCTCAAAAATAAACCGATGGAACTGAGGCTTAGGCCCAAAGTTAAGAAGCAAACCAACTTCGAATTCGGTCGCACGCAAATAATTCAGAATCTGGGCTTTGTGAGATGGATCAATTCCCTGAGCCGCCTTAAGCTCAAGCAAAACTGCCCGGTTGACCAGAAGGTCGGCTTTGTACTCCCTGATCACGGATCCTCGAAACCAAATAGGCGTCGGGACCTGTCGGTCTACCTTGAAGCCGCCGTCGCGCAGTGCTCGCGACAAGGCTTCCTCGTATACTGCTTCAAGAAAGCCATACCCAAGTTCGTTGTAAACCTCGTAGAACACGCGAACAATGTCCCGACACAAGTCCCAATGCTTTCTTTGTTCTCCATTCGCGTTAATTCGCGGCTCATTCATCCCAACCCCATGCACGTCGCCAGAATCGCCATCCTCACATACACGCCGTTGTGCACCTGCTCTTCGATGACCGACTGCGGTCCATCGGCAAGTTCGCTTTGGATTTCCATCCCGCGGATCATGGGGCCGGGATGCATCAGCAGCGCATCCGGTCTGGCCAGCTTTAATCGCTCTGGCGTGAGCTGATATCGCGCAATGTATTTGCCCAGGTCGAGTTTCAATCCGGCAAGGCGCTCCTTCTGCACGCGCAGCATCATCACGACATCTGCCCTGCGGAGCGCTTCTTCCATATGACGAATGATTTTTACATTGGGAGCCAGGGTCTCAGCCACCTCCGGCAGCAGTTCCGGCGGGCCGCAGAGCACAACATGGGCGCCGAATTTCGAGAGCAGATGGATATTGGAGCGCACTACCCGGCTATGCTGGATGTCGCCGACCATCGTGATCTTCAGCCCTCTTAGAGTCTTTCTGTGCCGGAGAATTGTGTACGCGTCGAGCAGGGCCTGCGATGGATGCTCATGCATGCCGTCGCCGGCATTGATGATGGGAATCCGCAGATTGCGCGCCAGGACGTGGGGCGCGCCCGAACAGGGGTGGCGCAATACGATGCAATCGGCGCCCAGGGCCTGCAGGGTCTTGCCGGTATCCGCCAGCGATTCGCCCTTTTCGATGCTCGACGCGGAAGAGCTGGTCAGGGACGTGTGGGTACCCAGCAGCTTGGCGGCAAATTCAAAAGAAACGCGGGTCCGGGTAGAGGGCTCATAGAAGAGCAACGCAATGCGTTTGCCGCGCAGCAGCGGCCGTGGAGAACGAGCGTGCAGCTTGCGGGCAAGTTTAAGAATAGAAACGATGTCGTCGGCGGTTAGGTGTTCCAGCCCGAGCAGGGAGTGGGTCCGCGCCATTCGTTTATGCCGTTCGCTCCACCAGCATGACCTGTTCTTCGCTGTCCACCTCGTTCAGGCGGACCTCAATGATTTCCATTTCCGTAGTCTGGACGGTTCGGCCTACAAAAGCCGCCTCAATCGGCAGTTCACGGTGGCCGCGGTCGATGAGCACGCACAATTGCACCCGCCGCGGGCGGCCGTGGTCGAACAGCGCATCCATGGCGGCGCGAACGGTGCGCCCGGTATAAAGTACGTCGTCTACCACGATTACGTTCTTGCCGGCAATCTCCACCCCCAGAGGCGTGGTTTTTTGGATCACCGGAGTGTGCCCGACCGTGGAAAGGTCATCCCGGTACAACGTGATATCCAGGGTCCCCACCGCGATCGGCGTTTTTTCAATCTGCTGGATCAGCTTCCCCAGACGTATCGCAAGCGGGACCCCTCGCCGCTTGATGCCCACGAGGGTGAGATTTTCCACGCCGTTGTTCTTTTCCACGATCTCATGGGCGAGACGGATCAGGGTGCGCTCAATCTCTGAGGCGGACATGATCCGGCCTTTTTCGCGCAGGTTCGGCAGACGCGACAAAGTAGTCATACTCTCAGGCATGATATCTGAAGCCGGCGCGCTGCGCCAAACCTCGTCAGAGAACAGGATTTGAATACCGCGAAGCTGAAAAGCGATTACCTGTTTGGTGCTGCCGTTGATATCAGGTGGTAGTTGCGGACGGCGAGGAATCCCTCCCATCCGGCGATCACAAGGGGCAGAACGCGTTCCAGCTTATGATGATTGGTTTTGTGCGCCAGGTACATGCCACTGCCCAGCAGCGCGAAGCTGGCGGCGCTGTAAAAAGCGGCGGATGTCCGGCTGTTGACGAAGGGACGAGCTATGGGATTCATTTCGTGAAACCCGGGCAGGCCAAGACCTTTCTGCGTCGAAAGGGCGTCTCCAGTCAGACCCGCAGCCAGAGCGGCAAAAGCGATGGAATTCCTCATATCGAAGAACCTGTGGGCCTGCTCACTCCCGGGCAGCTTCAGCAGCAGCGCCGGCGCGGGCTCAGCCGGATACTCTGGAAGAATTGACGTCAACGAAGCTGGAATTACAGTTTTCACGGCATCGATGGGAGCAATGGCCGGTTGCCTGGGTTGCGAGGCTTTAGCCGGAGCAGCGACTGGGCTGACGTTATCCCGGTCAGTCGCTGCCGCGCTGGCAGCCAGCGCACTGACGAGCAGTACAAACGCAATACCAGATTTCACTGAATGCTCCCCCCATCAAGAAGTTGCCTCTCATCGCGCAACACGGGCCGGTCCGGGGGGGAGACTTGCTTGCCGTGTAAAGCCGGGGCTATTGAGATGCTGGAGAGGATTCTGATCCCGCCGGAGAACAAGAAAAATAAGGGGCTGTACCCAGACTCACCGGTTATCTGCCTTACTCCCGGCATACAATCACTTTCACCATGCGCCTTGTTGTGCTGGAAAGGGCCATCACTCTCGATGACTACATCGCCCGGCGTGACGGCAGCGTGGACTTTCTATTCATGCCCCGGGGACCAGGCTGAGTCCATGGCTCAGCTCTCTAAAACCGTCGATGTCGCGATTCAACACCCTAAGGTATTCCGGCGGGCTGGTCGAACTTGAGTACAAGCGCGTTCCTGCGAGAGTGGCGTCGTGAACGGCCGGCGGTGCTCCCGCTTTTTCATAGTCGCAGTTTTGAGTCGCATTTTGGTGGGGAAAGCAGTAGTCTTATGTCCGCAAGATGTACTTTCTTAATCGAGGAAACCTCCATGTTTGAGGGAATTGTGCAGCCAATGCACTTGCTGGTCATCCTGGTGATTGCATTGCTATTTTTCGGGCCGTCAAAATTGGGAGATTTGGGAAAAGGGCTGGGCGATGGAATCAGGCATTTCAAAAATGCTCTGAACGAAGGATCTGAAGCGTCCACTCCCGAGGCCAAGCCGAATCCTGACCCCAGGGCTTGAACGGCGGAATTTCACTTCTTCGGTCCAAGTGCCCAGTCTTCCAGGTTGCCAATCTGGCGCAGCAACTGCACCTCAGCCTTATCCAGATCAAAACTGGAGCTGAGGAAGGCTGTATAGCGCTCGTGCTCCGCGATGCGGGCGTTCACCTCATCCTTCAACGTCCCCTGACCGGATTGAATTTTTGCCTGCGCAGCTTCTATGTCTGCCTGGGACAGCTCATGCTCAAGCTCGGCAACATCGCGGGCCGCCGCGAGCTCTTCCACAGATCGTTGTAACTTGAGCGTATCTGCGCTGACCTGCTGCTTAACGTTCAGAGCCTCTTCGCGGGCTTTTACCGCGTCAAACTTGGCCACATCCGCCGCCTTGCGCTGCGCCGTGCTGAAGAATGGGATGCGGATGGAAACTCCGCCTGTGACGTTGTTGCGCTGGAACTTGTTGAAGAACTGGTCATAGTTGTTATAGCGGGCCAGCACTGCATATTGGCCCACCAGGTCGATGGCGGGATAGAGCTGCTTTCGTTCAGCGCTGGCCTTATGTTCCTTGGATCGTGCAGCGTCTTCCGCCATCGTGACCTGCGGATTGTTCCGCGCCGCTTCGGCCGGGAGATCGTCATCCTGCGATATCTCCGGCAGCTTTGGAATGCTCTCAGTAGAGGTTCGGATAGCCCCCAGGGGCAGCCCTGTAAGCTGTGACAGACGCAGCCGCAGCTGATCAGCGGCTGCCCTGGTGCGGGCGATGTCAAGCCGCGTTCGCGCCACGGCAAGTTTGGCGCGCGTAAGTTCCACCTGGCTGTCAAGACCCGCCTGGACGCGCTGCCCGGTAATCTCCTGGTATTTTGCCGCCGCGGCCTGCTGCTGTTGCTGCACGGACAGCGACGAATCCAGCAGATCGAGCTGCATATAGTCGAGTGCGGTCTCCATGATCACGTCGTTGCGGCGGTCGGCATTTTGCGCCCTGGTCAGGTCAACCTCGCTCTGCGCAGCTTTGATGTATTCCCTTTGTGCCATGTTCCACAGGCCGCCCTGAAGATTCACGTTAAAAATGGAAGGGGCTGCGCCTTCCAGGCTCAGGGGGAATCCGTATGACGCGCCCAGACCCGAGCCAAAAACCAGTTGAGGAATGTAGAAATCTTTGGCC
>JBLMYN010000369.1:0-4463 GCA_050258305.1 Actinomycetota bacterium | reverse complement strand
GATCGATTCGACGCGCACCATGTCGCTTCGCCTCATGACGAACCATCGGAGAGCCGCATAGGCGAGAGCGAGCCCTGCGGCTCCTCCTGCGGAAAAAAGCATGAACGTCTCGATGAGCTGCTCACGAATGAGCCGGAAGCGACCGCCACCCAGCGCTGTCCGGATGGCAATTTCGCGTCGTCGCGCCGCAGAGCGCGCCGTCAGCAGATTGGCGACGTTGAGGCACGCGATCAGCAGCATGCAACCGGTGGCGGCCAGCAACATGTACAACGCGGGCCTGATGTCGCCGACCACGGCATCGATGAGCGGGCGGATGGCTGCTCCGCTGCTGATGAACGCGTTGTCGAGATGGGCGTCGTGGGTGTCGCGCACCATGGCAGAGACTTCCTGCGCGGCCTGCCGGCGGCTGACGCCGGGCTTCAATCTGCCGATCACCCTGAACCCGTGATTCCTGATTGTGGCCATGGCCTCAGGCGTTTTCTCGTGGTAGACCGGAAGGAAGATCTGCACCTTCTGCTCGGGGAAGGTGAACCAGCGGGGCATCACTCCGATGAGGATGTAGGGTTTGCCATCAAGATTGATCTTGCGGCCGATGACGGAAGACTCGCCGCCGAAGCGGCGTTTCCAGAGGGCCCAACTGAGGATGACGGTGCCGTTGGCGGATGGCCGATCATCTTCGGCCGTGAACGAGCGTCCAATGAGGGGCTGGACACCGAGCGTCGCAAACAGATCCCAGGAACAATTGCTGGAAAGGACCTGCTCGGGCAGCGTGCCGCCGTCCGACAGGTTGTACTGTGGCCAGTCCTTATACAGCGCAAGGCTGGAGAACGACTGGCTCCGGCGTTTCCATTCGGCATAAATGCCCGGTGAAGGGCCGTTCATGGGGAAGCGCTCGCTGGTCTCGTAGAGCCGAACGAGTTGCTCCGGGTGATCGAAGGGCAGAGGCTTCAGGAGAACCGACCAGACGACTGTGAACAGCGAGATCGTCGCGCCCATGCCAACGGCGATCACCAGCATCGCCACCGCTGAAAATCCCGGCTGCCGGGCGAGCGTGCGGATGCTGATTCCCAGATCGCGGAGAAGAGTCTCGAGCCTGTTCCAACTCCAGACCTCGCGAGTTTGCTCGCTAATCACACTGGGATTGCCGAAGGAGCGCAGGGCGGCATAGCGGGCCTCTTCGGGAGCAATGCCGTGTTCCCGCTGCTCTTCTTCTTCCAGTTGCAGGTCCGATTGCAGTTCCCGTTCCAAATCGGCATTGCGTTTCCGGATCTGCCACCACTTCATCTCAGCTCTCCTCGGCCGTGGGCCACATCACCCGAGCCACAGCTTCCGCCATCTGCTTCCATTGAGATTCTTCGACGACAAGCTGTTTTCTTCCCTTATCCGTAAGCCGGTAGTACTTGAATTCCCGATTCCGATCTGGAGCCGTCTCCCACTTCGAGGTGACCCATCCCCTTCTCTCCAGCCGGTGCAGCGCGGGGTAAAGCGAGCCGTGCTGCATCTGGAGAAAATCATTCGTGGTCCGCTGAATATGCTTGCCGATCTGATGGCCGTGGGCAGGACCATAAAGAAGAGTTCGCAAGATCAGCATGTCAAGGGTGCCTTGAAGGAGGTTCGCACGTTCCGGTATCTGTTTAGCCATGGAAGACATTCGACCATCAATACGATGGCATGGTAGACACTCGACCATCAGAAGTCAAGACGTGACATACAGACGACAGAAAGAGCCGCTGAACCCCCGGGCCGCTCGTGGTGGTAAGCTGCGGATAGGCATATTACTGATCCTTATTGCTGGTCTGCTGGTCGCAGCTGCATTTTCTTTGTGGTGCTTACCTCGCAATAGCCGTAGATTCTGGAAAGTGAGCGCAAGGATTTCCGCTGGGCGCTGACCACACATTAGGCCCCAAAAATCTGCGCTTGCGCCCCGGTCCGGGACTACAATGAAACAGTTGGAGTCCCCCATGCGTAAGCTTTACCTTTTGCTGCCTCTCGCGATCGGTTTTCTGACCATTTCCCTTCTTGCTCAGCAGGCCGCGCCGGCCATCCAGGGCGAGTACCTTGAGACCCGCAGCGCTGATGTGTACACCGGGCAGTGCTTTGCCAACAGTGAGATGAATCTCACGGGCGACGAAGCCATTCTTGCCTGGCACATCCGGGAAGGGAAGTGGGACGGCGTTGCCCTGAACGGCCTGACCGTGGGAGCGGCGGTAAAGGCCCATGCCACGCTTGGTGATCCCTACGGCAAGCCATACCCGGCCAAGGCTGTGCTGTTTGTCGACAAGAATGCCACGCCCGTGCAGCGGCAGGCGCTCATCAACTTTGCCCAGCAGATGGGCGGCGAACTTCTGCGCCACGTGGTGCGCGTAATGGATGTTCCCGTAAATATGCAGGTTCTCAGCCAGCACAGCGTGCGGGCAGAGCTGCAGGCGGGCGAGTTCATCACCGTGAAAACGCGCGCCATCGGTCCCAATGACCATCTCTGCGGGAACGAAGATACGTTCTATCCGCCGCTGACCAGAACCACGCATGCCATGCCGGCCGTGGCCATTACCAATTCCTACAGCGGCAAGGACCTGAACGACACCTGGGAACTGCACGACAAGCGCAGCGCGTTCGTGGGCGCCTTTGCGACGAACCAGTTGCTGGCTGCGTCTCGTTAGTTTCGGGACCCGGTTTCTGTTCCGCGTAAATCAGTCAAATCAGCGTCATCAGCGGTAAGATTTGTGTGCATTCTCCGCCGAGCCAACACAGATTTTCTCGCCGTACCTTTCGGTCCCACTGACACACTTGCCTGTGATTTCGATCACCGCAAGGCCGCCCATGCGGATTTCTGATGGAATCAGGATGCTCCCGCATGGATGCGGTGCACCGACTTCAACCAAGGAGTTTGTCATGAAGGCCAAGTTGTTTCTGTTTACGGGCATCGTTGCCATCGCATTTTTTGCCATGGGGCGCGTCAGCGCGAATGATCCGGTGAAGCTGAAACCCCAGACTCTCAAGAATCTTTCCACCGCCATGCATGGTGAGGCTTTTGCCTATGCCAAGTATCTGCTGTACGCCGAGCACGCGCGCAAGGGCGGGAACACGGCGCTGGCTGATCTCTTTGAGAACACTGCCAAAGTCGAGCGCCTGGAGCACCTGGCCGAGGAAGCCGAACTCGCCGGCGTTGTGGGCAGCGATGCAGAAAACCTGAAGGACTCAATCAAGGGCGAAAGCTATGAAGTAGAGACCATGTACCGCGAGTTCGCCGAGCAGGCCACGGCGGTGGGCGACAAGGCTGCCGCTGACCGGTTTGAAGAGATCCGCAGGGACGAAATGAAGCATCGTGACAGCTTCAAAGCCGAGCTGGCGAAGATCGAGCAGAACAAGACCGTGAGCGGCAATTAGGTTCCAGCGATCGGCAAAGACCGCCGCAAGGGAGGCTGATATGAAAAAGTGGTTTTGGCGTTCAGTTCTTGTCCTGATTGTTCTTGCCGGCCTGATACAGTTAGCCCGTCCGGAAAAAACGAATCCCATTTCCAGCCCGGCCCAGCACATCAAGGCCGTAATGCCCGTGCATCCTGAGGTGGCTGCAGCTTTGAACCGCTCCTGCAATGACTGCCACTCCAACAATACCGTGTGGCCGTGGTACAGCAATGTTGCTCCGGTTTCATGGCTGGTGGTCAATGACGTCAATGAAGGCCGGGAGGAATTGAATTTCTCTTCGTGGGGCGCTTACAAGGGCGAGAAGCAGCAGAAACTCCTGGGTGAAATCTGCAAGGAGGTCAGCTCCGGCGAGATGCCGGGCGCTACTTATCTGCTTGCCCATCCTCAGGCCCGCCTGACCCAGGCAGAGCGGACAGCGATCTGCTCATGGACGCAGACCATGGCCTCGAGCACAGCCCAGAAGCATGAAGAAGAAGGTGAAGAGGGGGATTAGTTTTTGCGTGGGCGAGTAAGCAAAAGCCGCCCGGGAGCGGCTTTTGCTTCCTGTTTTGGCAAAGCGTTAATGCGCTGAGCGTTGCAGCAGGTCACGAAGATGGTTCTGCCAGATCGCGGGCCAGGAATGCGTCCCATGGCCGCGCGTTTCCGGAGTGATGGGCAGGAGTACATATTTACCCTTCTTCACCCGCTGAATGTCCTTGTCCAGAATATGCAGTTCCGGCGGATTGATGGTGTCGTCGGCGGAATTGATTGCCGTCAAGGGCACGGTAATCTTTTCGAGCTGCGGCTCCGGGTTGTAATTCCGCGACGCGTCAAACGCATACAGCACGTCATTGGCATCGTCGGCCTTTGTCAGGCGGGCGATGAAGTCTTCCAGAAACTTATCGGCCTGAGCCCCGGTAGGCATTTCTTTTTGCATGCGCACCGGAGCGCTCACCATGATGAGCAGGATCTGCATGGCGGCGGCCAGTCCGTGGGGCTGCTTCGTATAGTCGCCATTGTTGTAGTCCGGTGAGTTGCGGATGTCATCAATGATCATC
>JBLMYN010000368.1:0-11015 GCA_050258305.1 Actinomycetota bacterium | reverse complement strand
CATCATGCTCAAATTCTTCCACCACAGCATGCACCCTTCGCGGACTGCAAACCGGCGCTCCAGCAACGACGCGAACCCGATTGGAAGTGATGTAGCCGATCACCGCATCCCCTCTGTGGCTGAACCAGTGCTGAATGCCGGGATTCAGGATTTGATATGCAATCGGATTCAGGCTGTGGGCAAACACGAGCTCGCGCGCGAGCTGCGAATCGTGCACCGCCGGCAAATTCATGGATGGGTCCTCAGTTCATGCAGACGCAACGCGCCCGTCGAGTTCAGCCAAGGCCGTTTTGTCCAGTCTACCGAACGAGTTGCCGCTATTGAGGCCGAAAACGCCAGGCCGGTCTATGAAAATCAGAACGTCCGCAGACCAGGGTACAACCCGCTCTGATGCTCCTACCCCCCTGATGCCGGCTTGACGAACCTTCACTGCACGATTTAGCATCCTATCCTCATGCTGCAGAGCTTCTCCAAACCGTGTTGTTCGCCGGCGCAGAGGTCTCTGGAGCACTGGGCATAATCACAGCTAATATCTGATACGAGATTTTGATAAGCCCGCCTCCGGAGATCCGGACGGCGGGTTTTTATTTTGTCTGCAACGCACGCTGACCCGGCGGGCGCCATGCGATGAAGAAGATGATAAGGAACCACCAAAGCGCAACCGGCTTTCCGCCCTCTTCAGGCGAGCGCAATCCTGTGCTCTTGCGGAATCTCTGCTTTCAGGCCTGTTGTTGTCGCCGCACCAGGATCATGAAGAGGCCCGGGGATATCGATATGAGCTGAACCAGACAGCCTTCCAGTAAGCCGATCCACCACCGGTCCTCAAAGGAACTACCGGTGGTTTTTATTTTTCAGGACGAAGGAATCATGGAACAAAGGCAGCTTCTCCATCTGAAGGAACTCGAAGCAGAAAGCATCTTCATCCTGCGCGAAGCAGTGGCTGAATTAGCGCGCCCGGTGATGCTCTATTCCATCGGCAAAGACTCGTCAGTGATGCTGCGTCTCGCCCAGAAGGCGTTCTATCCGGCCAGGATTCCCTTCCCTTTGCTGCACATCGATACCAGCTACAAGTTTCCTGAAATGATCGAATTCCGCGACCGTTACGCCGCGGAAATCGGCGCTGAACTGATCGTGCATTCCAACCGTACGGCCTTGAACGCAGGCGCCAATCCTTACGCTTTGGGAACCCAGAGGTGTTGCGGCCTCTTGAAGACCCGTGCGCTTCTGGATGCGCTCGCGGAAGGAGCGTTTGACGCCGCATTCGGCGGAGCGCGCCGGGATGAGGAAAAATCCCGGGCCAAGGAGCGTGTCTATTCTTTTCGCGATGCGGCCGGGCAGTGGGACCCGAAGAACCAGCGTCCGGAACTGTGGAGCCTGTACAACGGCCGCCACAATCCGCAGGAGAGCATCCGCGTGTTCCCGCTCTCCAACTGGACGGAACTCGATGTGTGGCTGTACATCGAAGCGGAAAAAATTCCCATCGTGCCGCTCTACTTCGCCCGCCACCATGAGGTTGTGGTGCGTGGTGACCAGATCCTGCTCACCGCTCCCGGGGTGCGCCTGCTGCCCGGAGAAACGCCGGCCATCGTGCGATGCCGCATGCGCTCGCTCGGCTGTGCGCCATGCACCGGCGCCATCCGCTCCGATGCGGATACCGTTTCCCTCATCATCGAGGAAATGCTCGCCTTCCGCCGCTCCGAGCGGGAAAACCGCGTGATCGACCACGATGAAGAAGGGTCCATGGAGATCAAGAAACGGGAGGGATATTTCTGATGCTGACCACCACAGGATACCCGGCAGTCGCCGCGACTGATTTGCTTTCCGGCGCCGGCTCACAAGCCTCTCTGCTGCGATTCACCACGGCAGGAAGCGTGGACGATGGCAAATCCACTCTGATCGGCCGCCTGCTCTACGACTCGAAAGCAATTTATGAAGACCAGATTGCCTCAGTACGCAGGAGCGGCATCAATCGCTCAACCGGGCCCATCGACCTTTCTCTCTTTACTGACGGGCTGCGGGCCGAGCGTGAACAGGGAATCACCATTGACGTGGCCTATCGCTACTTCTCCACGCCAAGAAGAAAATTCATCATCGCTGACACGCCCGGGCACGAACAGTACACGCGCAACATGGCAACCGGGGCTTCCACGGCGGATGCAGCCGTAATCCTGATTGACGCGCGCAAAGGGCTTCTGCGCCAATCGCGCAGGCATATCTACATTTCCGCGCTCCTGGGCATCCGTCACGTGATTGCCGCCGTAAACAAAATGGACCTCGCCGGCTACAGCGAGGAGGTATTTCTCGCCGTCAGCCACGAGTTTCAGGAGTTTTGCCGCCGGCTGGGAGTAAGCCATACGCATGCAGTCCCGGTCAGTGCTCTGCACGGTGAAAACGTTGCAAAGCGCGGAAAGCACATGGCCTGGTATCAGGATCCACCGCTGTTGCA
This sequence comes from Actinomycetota bacterium, assembly GCA_050258305.1. GTDB lineage: Bacteria > Acidobacteriota > Terriglobia > Terriglobales > Acidobacteriaceae > Angelobacter. The sequence continues at coordinate 8,569 of JBLMYN010000368.1, read as the reverse complement.
ACTGCTTGAAGACTTGCCCGCGGCCCGTCCCGCCGCTTCCGGACGCGTGCGCTTCCCGGTGCAATATGTGATTCGGCCCGACGAGGCATTTCGCGGCTTTGCCGGGCGGGTCAGCTCGGGAAGGCTGGTGCCGGGAGCGCCGGTCCTCGCCTTGCCATCGGGAGTTAAAACAAAAATCCGCTCCATACTCACTTTCAATGGTGAATTGCATGCGGCCGAAGCCGGGAGCTCAGTCACGGTCACATTGGAAGACGAGATTGACCTTGGCCGTGGTGATTTGCTCGCGTCTCCTGGCTCGCCGCCACAAACTGCCTCGCGGCTCCAGGCCAGCCTGGTGTGGATGCACTCAGACCAGATGCGCCCGGGAAAGGCTTATGTCCTGAAACACACAACCCGCGCGGTGCGTGCGCGGGTTGCGTCCATCCGCCATCGCGTGGACGTAGACAGTCTCTCCGAACGCGATGCAACGGCGCTGGAGGTGAACGATATTGCGTCCGTGATCATTGAAACGGCGCAGCCCTTGCACTTTGACTCCTATGAGCAAAACCGGACGATGGGCAGTTTCATTCTGATCGATCCCCTGCACCACGCCACCGTAGCTGCAGGAATGATTGTTGCGCCCGCTGAACTCGAACCGGAGATTCTCCGGGCTGAAAGGGTGCGGCTATCGGAACGCGTCTTGCGCAATGGCCATCCGCCGGCCGCAGTTTGGCTTGTGGATCAGCCGGACCTGGCGCGGGCGCTGGAGCGCGAGATGTTTGCTCGTGGCTGGCATGCCCAGATGCTGTCCGCGGATGAGTTTGATTCCCATCAGTTGAAAGGCGCCGCCAAAGCGCTACGGACTTCAGGGGCCATCACGCTGCTGTCCGTTTCCGGAGAAAGCGCCGGGCTGCAGCGCGAAGTCGAAGCCATTTTCGGCCCGGAAAACGTGCTGCAGGTCGGTGCTGGCGCGGCGGGTCCATCAGGTGCGGTCACCGAACTCCTGCAACATCTGCAACGCGCTTCAGGGAGGCTCGAATGAACACCGACTGGATCGAGGCTACGGAACAGCAGCCGCCAGGATCGCTCATCGATGATGTGCTCCGGCACGATGCGGGGCGCAGTTGTATCACCTGCAGCTTCCAGGCTGAGGACATGGTCGTGGTTGATCTGTTACGGCGTCGTATACCCGGCATTCCCGTGTTGTTTCTCGATACGGGATATCACTTTGCGGAGACCTATGCCTATCGTGACCGCATGATCGCGGCATGGGAATTGAACCTTATCAATCTTCGTCCTGCAACCAGCGTTGAGGAGCACGAGCGCGCTTTGGGGCTGCTGTATGTGGTTGACCCGACTCGGTGTTGCCATATAAGAAAGGTGGCTCCGCTCATGAGCGCGCTTCAGCACTTTGAAGTCTGGTTCACGGGCCTCCGCCGGGCGCAATCGCCCACGCGCGCCAACCTGAAGAAGATCGAACAGCACCGGCTCCCCAGCGGCAAAGAGATTCTCAAGGTCAGCCCTCTGGCTGACTGGACGTGGGCCGACGTGCTGAGTTACACGCAAAAACACCGGATTGAGAATCTCCCCCTATACGAGCAGGGCTATCCCAGTATTGGCTGTCAGCCCTGCACAACGCTCCCCACCAACGCTACTGACCCGCGTTCCGGGCGGTGGTCAGGCAGAAAACTGGAATGCGGGATTCATACGTTCACCCGCGAGGACGGATAACGTGCAGAGCCTGCTTGGGTTCGTCATTGCACTGGCCATTGGGCTCACCGGGGTCGGCGGCGGCAGCTTCACCACGCCGGCGCTGGTACTGCTGGCGGGAATTCCCGGAGCTGAGGCGGTTGGCACCGCCCTTGCGTTTACCACCATCGTGCGCATGGTAGCTATTCCTTTCTATTGGGCGGGAAAACAGGTGCACCTGCCCTATCTGCGGCTCATGCTGATCGGGGCCCTCCCCGGAGTTGTGAGCGGCGGTTATCTTCTGCGCAGAACAGAGGCGCGCTTTTCGAATCCCGTGGTGCTGATTGCAATTGGCGCCGTGCTGGTCATCTCCGCCCTGCTCACCGTTTTGCGCCCGAGTCCGGCAGGGCGCTTACGCGAACGTCCGTCGCGGTGGCTCGCCTGGCTGGCGCTTCCCATTGGGATAGAAACGGGGTTTTCTTCAGCAGGCTCAGGCGCCATGGGCACTCTGCTGCTGTTCAATTTTTCCGGACTTGATGCCGCCGAGGTGGTGGGTACAGACCTGGCATTCGGAACCGCGATTGCCGCCACAGGTGCGCTTTTTCACTTCACTTTTGGGAACATCAGCGCAACTCTTCTAAGCGGCCTCCTGCTGGGCGGTATACCGGGCGCGCTGGTTGGATGTGTCCTGGCACGGCGCGTGCCGCCACGCCGCGTTCGCAGGGCGATCCTGTTCATGACGGCGCTCCTGGGCGTGGCGCTTCTGATGAGGGGAGCAGGGTTGCTCGTTTAGGCCCCTGGTCAAAAAAGAACAAATGGAACAGGCGGCGCGTGATAAAAATCACACCAGTAAGGAGGAGCGGCTGACTAGAATTCAGGCATGTATACACGGTTTGCTCCTGCACAATTACCGGCCGATGTCCCGACTGCCGTTATGGAACGCAGTCCGCATGCCTGCTTTGCTTTAACTGAATCATTGGATATCAGCTATTGCAACGCGGCCTGGGACCGGTTCGCCCGTGAAAATGGCGGCGGAACTGACGCGCTGGCCGGCAACGTGATGCATAAACCGATCCTGCAGTACATCCCATTCGATTTGAGAGGAAGTTTCGAATCTCTCTTTACAAATGCTCGCGCTCTTGGCCGGCCGCAGGCGCAGGATTACGAGTGCTCCAGTGCGCAGGTCTTCCGCCTTTACCGGATGCAGATTTATCCGCTGCAACCGGGCTCCGGGTTTGCCGTGGTCAACTCGCTGAGAGTCGCCCATCCTCACACCCGCATCGCCCATGAACCGGATGAAACCCGATACGTGCACGATGACGGCCTGATGCGAATGTGCGCCAATTGCCGCCGAACTCGGCGGGTGGACGATCCGGCGGCCTGGGACTGGGTGCCTGAGTTTGTGGAGCATCCGCGGCAGAAGGTAAGCCATAGCGTGTGTCCTTTCTGCGCCCAATACTATTACGGCGCCTATCTTGCTAACGCGAACCTCCGGGACGCCAGGTAGGCTCCGGGTTGGCTCTTCACCCTATTAGTGCGCGAATAGCCAAAGTCATGCTGCCGCAGGATGTGCTTTGAGATAGGCCTCGATTTGGGAAATTTCATCCGTGCTCAACCGGAATTCGGCAGAACGCACAATCTCCTTCGCCTGCTCAGCGGACCGCATCCCCACGATCGCTCCTGTAACGACCGCATCGCGCAGAGTCCAGGCAATGGCCACCTCGCCCGGGGTACGGCCATGGCGGTCACCGATCTGGCGCAATACTTCAACCAATCCGAGATTGCGCGTCAGCAGCGGCTCCTTGAAACTGACGGTCCTGGGGCGAAAATCGTCAGGCGGAAGCTTGGCGATGCGCTCGCGCGTCATTTTTCCGCTCAGTAATCCCGACTTCATGGGTGAGTAAACGATGACGCCGATGTGGTGCTCGCGGCAGAAGGGGAGAGCCTCTTTCTCAATATCGCTGGTCACGATGTTGTAGGGCGGCTGCAGCGACGTGATCGGCGCAATGCTCTGCGCACGCTTCATCTGTGCAACGTTGAAGTTTGAGACGCCGATGTGGCGTACCTTCCCTTCACTGCGGAGCTCGGCCAGTGTCCGCCAGCCTTCTTCAATTTCGGGCTCCGGATCGGGCCAGTGGATCTGGTAGAGATCAATGACGTCGATGTTGAGCCGGCGCAGGCTGGCCTCGACTTCGCGCCGCACGGAGCTAGCTTTCAGGCTGCGCGAGATCCGGCGCTGCTCGTCCCACACCAGCCCGCACTTGGTGAAAACGTAAGGCCGGTTCGCGCGTCCCGCAATGGCCTTGCCCACAACTTCTTCCGAATGCCCAAGCCCGTAGATGGCGGCGGTATCAATCCAGTTGATGCCTGCGTCGAGCGCGGCGTGAATCGCCGCAATCGATTGCCGGTCTTCCTGCGGCCCCCAGGCAAAAGCCCAGTCGCCCCCGCCCATGGCCCACGCGCCAATGCCAATGGGTGTAATCTGCAAATCAGAGTTGCCTAATTGTCTCTTGTCCATAGCTGTTGTTGGATAAAAACAGGATTCTACAGGACGGAAGCCGGGCATCAACAATGTTTCCCTTGTTCTTCCCGAATCCTTGGAGTCCTCTAATTCTTGTTTCGACTGCGGGAACATTTATGGTTCCCAGGGCAACATAGTAAAAATGTCCGCCTTTCGGTGCGTTGAAAAGTCCGCACTTTTTGCTTGACTGACATACTCATCGAGAGCAGAATCCGGTTGTTCGCCTCTTCGTCGCATAGTTCCCGCCATCGGGAACGCAAGGTCCCCCAAGCACGGCTTTTGACTGCTCTCAGCAGTTGGCTGCAAACATAAGACGGTCCACGTTTCTGAGTTACGCTTCTGTCTGAGAACAGCTCTTCCACTGATGGAAGTTTTTGATAGGACCCAAGGTCTCAAGTAAAGCTCGAAGACAATACAGCACCCCCGGGCATAGCAAAAATCAGTCGATGGAGGCACGTTATGACGCCGGCCGCTTCTTTGCCACGGTTTCTCAGCAGCATCTCTCCCTTGTCAAGCTGCAAATTTTTTCCGAACCTCCGTTCCGGCGTGCCTTTATGGTTGTGGCTGGCGGTTCTCATCGGGGCATGCGGCTGCGGAAGCAACATTCCCGGAGCTGCAGATCCGAGCACAATACCCGGCACTCCTTCCCCGGCGTCGGCATCGGTGGCCCAGTTTCAGCCGAATGTGAAGTGGGGAGGCCGGACCGTCGCCATTGATGTCAGTCCAGCCAACACCGCCACGGCCATCGCCGCCAGTGAAAGCGGAGGATTGTTTGTGACTTCGGACTCCGGCAATACCTGGTCACACATCAATTCCCTGCCGCCTTTTCGCATGTCAGACGTCAAGTTTGCTCCCGGCAATCCACAGATCGTCATTGCCTCAGCCTGGGCGGACAGCAGAACCACGAACGGAGGCGGCATCTGGCGCAGCGCTGATGGCGGTGCGACATGGCAGAAGCCGGCAACGTCAAACCCGCCGTGTTCCTCGCGCGCCAATACCTGGGGCATTGCCTTTCCTCCCGTAGGAAATGATGTGTATGTGGGCACGGATTGTGGCGTGGCAGTAAGCCATGATCTCGGCGCGACCTGGACGCATGTAGCACTGTCGCGAACCTGGTCCATCGCTGCTTCCCGCGAAGGCATCGTGGACACATGCAGCGATGACGGGCATCACCGCTCCACGAACAACGGCGGAGCCTTTGGTGCAGCCAATCCTATTGGACCAGCGGGAAGCATCCAGACCTGTTCAGGAGTTGCGGTGCACGGGATCGTCGCGTCGCCTCTTGAGAGCAACGTACTGTTCGCCATCAACCAGGGGGCCGTCACGCCGGCGCCCAACGCCTGCAGCGGAACAAACGCGGTACGCTTCCAACTCCTCTCGGAGTCAGACGATGGCGGCGTCACCTGGACGCAGGTGGGCCAGGCGTGTCCAAGCCGGCCTCCGTGGGTAGGACTGCATCCCTCGACGGACGGCATGGCCGGCCATTTCGATGTCTATTTCAGCGGAGGGCTCGATACACGGCGGCAAACCTGCACGGGAGTTGGCGGTCCGGGCCTGCGCTGCGGAACGCTGCCGACAACGGCGAACGTTACAGTGGACCACGCCGACCAGAACGGGATCGCTTTCACCACCTCAAATACCAGCAACTGTGCGCAGTTTATCGTGTCAGACGGCGGAGTCCACAAAACCGGGGATTGCGGGGCTACGTGGACCATCACCGGGGCCGGTAACAGCGGCTATAACGCCCTGCAGTTGTATGAGGTTGACGGCCAGGTCCATCCGGATCACACAGATCTTTATATGGGCACCCAGGACAACGACATCTGGGCATCAGGCGATGACGGCGCGACCTGGCCCACCGAGATATGTTGCGAAGGTTTCTTCTTTCAGGTTCCCCACAACAGCGCGAACGATTCAGGTCAGACCGTGACCGGCGTCGTTTGTTTCGGATGCAGCAACTTTCAGGCAGCCGCTCATTTTGGCAGTTTTGGTAACTGGACCAATCCTTCAGGCACGGTCACAGGCAATCCGTTCCTGGTGGCGCCCTCACAATATATTCAATTCAATCAACCCAGCCCGCCCTCCAACACCTTGAACCTGACAACAGATACAGGAGGGTCATGGGCCGCGCAAACAACCATCTCGCAGTCGCTGAGCGGGCGCCCTTCTGTTTCCGGCCCCGGACCCAACCCAATCATCTATCAGGGGATCACAAAGCCGGGCAGCCTGGTGGGTCTGGTCAAGGTCGCCGGCGTGGGCACCGCCACGCCTTCAGTCAGCAATGCTGACGCCGGCCTCAGCAGCATTGGCGGTTACTGCATGGGCTTCCAGACTTTTGTTTGTCCCACGGTCTTCGGTGTCGATCCGAACAATCCTCTGCACATCATTGCCGCAGACCAGGGAAGCAGCCAGATGAAGGTCAGCCTCGACGGGGGAACCACGTGGGCTGTGGATTCCGTACTGACCACTCTTGTCACCGGTAATGGACAGTTCCGGTTTGCCGAGCCGAACTTCGGGGTGCAGGCGCACGTGATCGCATTCGATCCCGCCAACAGCAACCGCATTCTGGTGGGAACAGAGGCCAATGGCGTGATTGCTTCACTGGACGGCGGATTGACCTGGGCCAAAATGTTTCAATCCGAGCTCGCAACAGGCATTACCTCCTTCTTTTTTGACGAGGTACAGAACAACGTTCTGGTCTCGAGCTATGGGCGAGGTCTCTGGAAATTAAGTTTTGTTCCAAGGGCAACCGCAATCACGTACACGGGCGACACCAGCCAGGACTTCCATGATTCCGCCAGCCTCTCAGCAGTGCTGGCGGACACCTCCGTTTCTCCGCCAGAACCGATCCTGGGGGTAACCCTGACCTTTACCCTGGGAACGCAGAGTTGCTCGGCCCAGACAGACATCAATGGCCGGGCGGCCTGCTCGCTCACGTTAAATCAGGTTCCCGGAAGCTACACGGTGATAACGAGCTTCGCCGGCAACGGACTCTTCCTGGCCAGCAGTGCTTCCACCGCGTTCACCATCACCCGGGAGGAAACCACGCTCAGCTACACCGGGGATACCCTGATTGCCAATGGCGGAACCGCGCATCTTTCCGGCGTTTTACTGGAAGATGGCACGGTGCCGATCGCAGGGCGCAACGTTAGCTTTACCCTGGGCACAGCCACTCCGCAGACCTGCACCGCAGTAACCGACGGAACAGGAACCGCACAGTGTCTGATCAGCCCGGTGGCGCAGCCGCTCGGTCCTGGCACGGTCTCAGCGGATTTTGCGGGTGACCAGTTCTACCTGCCTTCTTCGGCCACGGCGCAAACATTGATTTTCGCCTTCCTCGCCCGCGGCTCGTTCGTGGTCGGGAACCAGAGCGATACCGGCGCGGTGACCTTCTGGGATGCGCAGTGGTGGAAGGTGAATTCTTTGAGCGGCGGACCCGCTCCAGCCAGTTTCAAAGGATTTGCCGACACGCTCAGCACAACACCTCCCGCCTGTGGCGGAACCTGGTCGACCGGCCCGGGCAACAGTTCCGCACCGCCGGCGAGTGTGCCGTCTTTCATGGCGGTGATTGCCTCCAGCAGCATCGTCCAATCGGGATCGAATATCTCGGGTGACACTGCTGCCATCGTGATCGTACAAACGGCGCCCGGGTACGCGCCGAATCCGGGGCACGCAGGAACCGGAACAGTGGTTGCGGTCCTCTGCCCTGTGGCTCCCAAGCCCGCCCCGGCAGCGCAACGGGTCTCCACGACTTCACAGGTTTCTGCGAGTACCGCAGCGCCTGTGATTTCGCCTGCGGTTGCGAACGCTGCAAAAACTCCGCAGCAAAACCGGCCTGCCTCGACGGCGGCCGCCACGACTTCTCCGTATCTTCAGTTGGTGGGGACGGCCGCCATCACAGGACAGGCGACGGCCTTTACCGGAGATACGGTAACCGCATACGGCAGCGGCTTCTGTTCCGGTTGTTCAGCGGTCACCCTCACGATTGCAGGACGCACTGTCGCTGATCGCATTGCTGTGGGCGCCGATGGAACTTTCACGGCAACTTTCACCGTCGACGAAATACCTTCACGGTACATCGTCGTTGCATCGCAAACCGCCGCGGACGGTTCCATACTCACCGACTCGGCGCCGCTGGTGGTCGCACTGGGAGATGAGATGCCGCAGACGCCGCCACCTCCAAGGTGACGGTAACGGCTGCGGAACTCTTCGTCGTGAGGCCTTCAGAGAAGCTGCATGGAGGCTCGCTAAGGTCCATGGGACAACTCTGAGTTGCCGAGCGCGGCGGGAGGTGTATACTTCTGTGCGCTGTGGCGGCGTGACGCTTCCAGCAGATGTGATCGAGCGGTAATTCACATAATTAAAGGAGGGTCGCACAAT
>JBLMYN010000367.1:0-2660 GCA_050258305.1 Actinomycetota bacterium | reverse complement strand
TCATCACGCTGGCGCTGGGCATTGGCGCCAACACTGCGATTTTCAGCATCGTAAATGCGGTGCTGCTGAAGCCGCTGCCGTTCCCTGAGCCTGATCGCCTGCTGTATATCAATTCCGGATTTTCCAACCAGAAGGATGTCGCTCGCCCGTTTGCCATGTCGTATCCCGATTTTCTCGACTGGCGCGCGGGCGCCAAGTCGTTCAGCGGGATGGCCTCCTATCACGACGACAGTTTTACGCTCACAGGCCTGGAACAGCCGCTGCACATTAACGGAATGACGGTTGCCGGCGACTTCTTCAACGTTCTTGGCGTTCAGCCTCTTCTCGGGCGTGGATTCACACGCGACGAAGAGAAGCCGGGGACACGGGTTGTTGTCCTGAGTTATCAGCTCTGGCAGTCAGCTTTTCATGGCGACCGCGGAATCGTTGGCCGTGCCATCGCGATGGACAAGCAGAGCTACACGGTCATCGGCGTAATGCCTTCCGGCTTTGTCTTTCCGATGGACAGTCAGCCGCCGGCGCTCTGGCGCACGTTTGCGGCTGACGGAGAAACTACCGATCCCAAAGACCCTGCCATGACTGCAGAGCGTGGCGCTCACTTTTTAACCGTGGTGGGAAGGCTTAAGCCGGGCGTTTCACTCGAGAGGGCGCGCGAGGAACTGAACATGATTGCGCGCAATCTGGCAGCGCAATATCCGGACACGAACAAGAGATTTCCGGTCGCAATTGTGACAACGGAACTGGAGCATCTGGTCGGCGACAACCGGACGCAGCTCATGATCCTTCTGATTTCAGTGGCGGTTGTGCTGCTGATCGCATGCCTGAACGTAGCGAATCTTCTGCTGGTGCGGGCCAGTAAACGAAACCGCGAGATTGCCATCCGCGCCGCGCTGGGCGCGCGCCGGGTCCGCGTTGTGCGCCAAATGCTCACGGAAAGTGTGGTTCTGGGATTTGCCGGCGCGCTGCTGGGGATACCGCTGGCGATGTGGGCTCTGAAGGCGTTTGTCAGCCTGAATGCGGCAAAAATGCCGCGCATCCAGAGCGCCGGACTTGACGGCACAGTGCTGGCGTTCACGGCCGGCATTGCGCTCTTCACCAGCATCATCTTTGGTCTTGTGCCCGCGTTACGTGCTTCCAGCCCTAACCTCTCGGAGTTCATGAAAGAAGGACGCGGCACCACCACCAGCGGGGCGCACCAGCGGCTCAGAGGCCTTCTGGTGATCGTGGAAACAACGCTGGGCCTGACGCTGCTGGTGATTGCGGGTTTGCTGCTGCGCAGCTTCCACCGCATCCTGTCGGTCGATCCCGGCATGAACCCGCACAACGTGCTTACAGTGAACTTCGATCTGCCGGAAAAGAAATACGACGAACACCAGCAGATCAACTTCTATACCGAGTTATTGCGACGGCTGCGGAGCGTCCCGGGAGTGACTTCAGCAGCGGCCGTTACGCCACTTCCGCTGAGCGGAAACGGAGCCATCATCACATTCCAGATTGAAGGGCATCCTGTGCCGAAAGCTGAAGCGCCTTCGGCAGATATCAAGGTTGTCACGCCGAATTATTTCCATACTCTTGAGGTTCCGCTGATCGCCGGTCGCGATTTTACCGAGCGCGACGATGCGAACGCGCCCGGCGTGGTCATCATCAACCAGGCGTTTGCGCAACGCTACTTCCCGAATCAGAACGCCCTTGGCCAGCGCATTACTCCAGGCGCCAGCAACCACGGAAAGCCGCAGTTGCGCGAGATTGTTGGCGTTGTGGGAAACGTAAAGAGCCGCAGGCTCGACGTTGCAGATCGTCCCGAATACTACATTCCTGACACGCAGCTCAATTTCGGATCCATGAGCGTGTGCCTGCGCACCAGCGTTGAGCCGCACAGCATCACGTCAGCCATCCGCAACGTAGTTGCTTCCATGGACCCGGACCTGCCTCTTTATGATGTCAAGACCATGGACGAATATCTGGCGGCCACGCTGGCCACCCCGCGATTCCAGGCAGTATTGCTGGAAGCTTTTGCCGGATTGGCGCTCCTGCTCACGGCGATTGGACTGTACGGTGTCGTCTCATATGCGGTGGCGCAGCGCACGCATGAGATCGGCGTGCGCATTACGCTGGGAGCAAGCCGGTCCAGCGTGATCAGAATGGTGCTGAAGTCCGGATTCCAGCTCACCGCCATCGGTCTGGCGGGAGGAATAGCCATCTCGCTGGTTGCCGGCCGGCTCATTTCATCACTGAGCAGCGTCCTTTTCGGAGTGAAGCCCACGGACGCTCTGACGTTCGGTTCAGTTGTACTAATTATGGCGTTGGTCTCACTGGCGGCCTGCTACATTCCGGCGTGGCGCGCCTCAAAAGTTGATCCGATGGTGGCATTGAGGTACGAGTAAGCCGGCGGCCGGCATATAACTTCGAGCAAAGAGGGAGTTCGCCCTTCCGCAGTGCTCTCTCAGTAAAACTCAGTGAGTCAACTTTGCCGCGCTAAAACTCCAGAAGGGAAGTTGGCGGCTTCGCTCACTTCCAGTTGTCTCACCTTGAGTCGCGTTACTGTAAGTTCGCCAATTTCCAGCGATGCCAGTGAAGATCTGTGAATCGACAACCACTTGACTGCGAGCCTTCCAATGGCCAGGGCGCCAATTGCGAGTGCGCCCACCGCCAGAGCGCCC
>JBLMYN010000366.1:0-10303 GCA_050258305.1 Actinomycetota bacterium | reverse complement strand
GTCGGGAGCACAGCAGCGCTTTGCTCATTGCTGATGGCTGCGTTGTGCCACAGGACAGGGGTCGACGACTTTTGTTTTTCGGTTAATCCCGGTGAGCGGTTCGGAGCCTCAACATGGCTCGCTGTTGGAGCTGAAATTCGGCGACAATCTATCAGGTGGTCTCATCTTAAGTAGAGTCTCTTAGGCAAATGGCGGAAGACCTGAAACTCGAAGCGGAGGCGGGCGAACTCAAGACCATTGAGCCCCATCCGCTGTACACGCCGGCCAGTCTGCAGGACTGGAGTTACGACCGTGACGTCGGCTATCCGGGAGAGTTCCCGTTTACCCGCGGCGTGCAGCCCACCATGTACCGCGGGCGACTCTGGACCATGCGCCAGTATGCCGGCATGGGCGATGCCGAAGAATCCAACAAGCGCTACAAGTACCTGCTGCAGAACGGGACCACCGGACTTTCCGTGGCCTTTGACCTGCCCACCCAGATCGGCATGGACTCTGACCACACGATGGCCCTGGGAGAAGTGGGGAAGGTTGGGGTTGCCATTGATTCCATTGAAGACATGCAGCGGCTGTTTGACGGCATTGCGCTGGAAAAGATCTCCACCTCGATGACCATCAACGCCACTGCTTCCATTCTGCTGGCGCTGTATGTTGCCGTGGCGAAGAGGTCCGGCGCTGACCCGCGCAAGCTGAGCGGTACGGTGCAGAATGACGTGCTGAAAGAGTACATCGCTCGCGGGACCTATATTTATCCGCCACGGCAGGCCATGCGGATCATCACCGACATGTTCGCCTATGCCAACGAGCACCTGCCGGAGTGGAACACCATCTCCATTTCCGGCTATCACATGCGCGAGGCGGGCTGCACGGCGGTGCAGGAAGTGGCCTTCACGCTGGCCAACGCTGTGGCCTATGTGCAGGCGGCGATCCAGGCCGGGCTGGGCGTGGACAAGTTTGCTCCACGGCTGTCGTTTTTCTTCAATTCCCACAACAATTTTCTGGAAGAGGTGGCCAAGTTCCGGGCCGCTCGCAGGATGTGGGCGCGGATCATGAAAGACCGCTTCGCTGCGAAGAACCCGCGATCCATGATGCTGCGCTTTCACACGCAGACGGCGGGGTCGACGCTGACGGCACAGCAGCCGGAGAACAATATTGTGCGTACGGCCATCCAGGCCATGGCTGCCGTGCTGGGCGGGACGCAGTCACTGCACACGAATTCGTTTGATGAAGCCCTGGGCTTGCCGACGGAGCATTCGGCGCGCATCGCGTTGAGAACGCAGCAGATCATCGGCTATGAGACGGGCGTGCCGAACACGATTGATCCACTGGCCGGGTCGTACTACATCGAGTCGCTGACGAATGAGATTGAGCGCCGGGGGGAGGCGTATCTGGAGAAAATCGATGCGATGGGCGGCACGCTGAAAGCAATCGAGCAAGGCTACGTGCAGCAGGAGATCCAGAATGCGGCCTATGACTTCCAGCAGTCAGTGGACCGGCTGGAGCAGGTGGTGGTGGGAGTCAACCGGTTCCAGACTGAGAGCGACAAAGCCGTGCCGATCCAGAGAATTGATGAAGCCCTGGAACGCAAACAGGTGGAGCGGATAAGGGCGCTGCGGCAGAAGCGCGACAAGGGCGCCTGGGAAGCCGGGATTCGCGGCGTGGAAGATGCCGCCCGCAGCGGTACCAACCTGATGCCGCACATTATCCAGGCTGTGGAAAGCTACTGCACGGTTGGCGAGATTTCTGATGCCATGCGAAGGGTGTTTGGGGAGTATCAGGAGACGGTGGTGATCTGACCGAAACGGCTGTTTTGTAAGCCTGGCGCGGGGTTCCGCTCAATGATCGTGCAGAGAACACAAACGCAAATTCTTACAGCGCGAAGATGTGTTGCAATTATTGGGATAGGTGGTATTGCGGCGTTGAGTGTGTTCGTTCATGGCATTCACAGGGTCGATCCTCACGATCTGGAGCAAACGATCAGCCAGCAGCTGCCGCCCGGTACGGATCTTTCACAAGTGAGTGCTTTCCTTGATTCCAGGGGGATTTCTCACTCGGAATATGTCCCTGAATACCATGCAATGCAGGCTGAAATTGGAAGGAGCAGAATAGGCCTGGGCGGCGGCAGAATTGTTATGAAGTTCTTCTTCAATGACGAACGCAAGCTGGCCAGCCATAGCGTTCGTGAGATTCTCGATTACTTATAGAAGCCAAACGTGGCGAAGCCGCCTCTCACAGCCCGCCCGAGTTTTGCAAATCTCAAGCTCTGAAGGGCGCTCGTGACCTTGGTTACTCTCACCGCAAGTCCATGAACCTTAGGGGGAAAGGGCTGATTGACAATTTATGTCACTCAGAACACAATCTGGCTACTCACGTTTTTCCAGACAATGCGAGCCGATGACCGGCCACTTCGGAAAGCGTCGCTTGAGTTAAATTTCATTTCCAGGACCTGCAGCAACTATGTCTCAAAGGCTCGGTGATCTTCTGGTCAAAGAGAGGGTCATCACCCCGGAGCAACTCGACAAAGCATTGCGGGCGCAGCGCGAGAATGGCCCGAATTCGCGGCTGGGCTCGACACTGGTTTCGCTCGGGTTCGTGAGTGATGAGGAAGTCACGAACTTCCTGTCGCGCCAGTACGGCGTCCCCGCGATCAATCTGCAATATTTTGAGATCGATGGTTCAGTGGTGAAACTGATACCGGAGGAGACGGCAAAGAGGTATCAGATCCTGCCGCTGAGCCGTGTGGGCGCGTCGCTGACCATTGCCATGGTGGACCCGACGAACGTGTTCGCGATGGACGACATCAAGTTCATGACCGGATTCAATATCGAACCGGTGGTGGCGTCAGAGTCGGCGATCATGGAGGCGATCGGGAAGGCGTACGGCAATGGCGACGGGGCCAGCGAGAATGTGGACGAACTGCTGGCGGCCATGGGAGATGAAGCGGATGTCGAACTCCAGGCTGAGCAGGAGGAGATGGACCTCAGCGAGCTGGAGAAGTCGGCCGATGAGGCGCCCATCGTCAAGCTGGTGAATATCATCCTTTCAGATGCCGTCAAGAAGGGCGCCAGCGACATTCACATCGAACCGTACGAAAAAGAATACCGTGTGCGCTTCCGCATCGACGGCGTGCTGCAACACATCATGTCCCCGCCTATGAAGCTGAAAGATGCCATCACAAGCCGCATCAAGATCATGGCCAAGATGGACATCAGCGAAAAGCGTTTGCCGCAGGATGGGCGGATCATGCTGAAGATGCAGCTCGGGGGGAAGAAGAAGCAGCTCGACTTCCGTGTGAACTGCCTGCCGACTCTTTGGGGGGAGAAGGTCGTCCTTCGTCTGCTCGACAAGGAGAACCTCCGCCTCGACATGACCAAGCTCGGCTTCGAGCCCGAGTCCCTGGAAAAATTCCAGCGCGCTGTGCTGAAGCCCTACGGGATGGTCCTGGTGACCGGCCCGACGGGTTCAGGCAAGACCAACACATTATATTCGTCCGTGTCTCTGCTGAACAAGCCCGACACCAACATCATGACCGCGGAAGACCCGGTCGAATTCCAACTGCACGGCGTGAACCAGGTGCAGATGAAGGAATCGATCGGCCTGAACTTTGCGGCGGGGCTGCGCGCATTTCTGCGCCAGGACCCCAACGTAATCCTGGTCGGCGAGATCCGCGATTTCGAGACCGCGGAGATCGCCATCAAAGCCGCGCTCACGGGCCATCTCGTTCTCTCTACGCTGCACACCAACGGCGCTCCGGAAACCATCAGCCGCCTGATGAACATGGGCATCGAGCCTTTTCTGGTCGCCACCGCCGTGCACCTGATTTGCGCGCAGCGCCTGGTGCGCCGAATCTGCGTGGAGTGCCGCGAAGAAGTGCCGCTGCCTCCGCAGGCCAAGGTCGAAGCCGGGTTTACTCCGGAAGAAGCCAAACACGCAAAGGTCTTCAAGGGCCGCGGCTGCCACAACTGCAACAACACCGGCTACAAGGGGCGCGCCGGCCTCTATGAAGTGATGGAAGTTGACGATGAGATACGCGAGCTGATTCTGATCGGCGCCTCCGCGGTGGAATTAAAGAAGAAAGCCATGGAACGCGGCATGATCACCTTGCGCCGCAGCGGCCTGACCAAGGTGAAAGATGGCATTACCACGCTGGAAGAAGTGGCGCGCGAGACGATCCACTAGGAACATTTATCAGTCAAGGGAGTAACCGGACGCAATGAATCTTTCGCTCAGTGATCTGTTGAAAAAGATGCTCGACATGAGTGGCAGCGATCTTCACATCACCACCAACTCGCCGCCGCAAGTGCGGGTGCACGGGCATCTGCAGCCGCTTGACATGCCGCCGCTCACTCCTTCTGAGACCAAGCAACTGGCGTACAGCGTCCTCACTGACGCGCAGAAGCACCGGTTCGAAGAAAGTCTGGAGCTTGATTTTTCCTTCGGCCTCAAGGGACTGGCGCGTTTCCGCGGCAACTGTTTCAACCAGCGCGGCGCTGTAGGCGCGGTCTATCGCGTAATTCCTTTCGAGATCAAGACCTTCCAGCAGCTCAACCTGCCCGCCGTGGTGTCCCGTCTGTGCGAGAAGCCGCGCGGGCTGGTGCTGGTGACCGGGCCCACCGGCTCCGGCAAATCCACCACGCTGGCGGCCATGCTGGACAAGGTCAACACCGAGCGGCACGACCACATCATCACCATTGAAGATCCCATCGAGTTCGTGCACCAGAACAAGAGCTGCCTGGTGAACCAGCGCGAGGTCCACTCTGACACCAAGTCGTTCAGCGACGCGCTGCGCGCCGCGCTGCGTGAAGATCCTGACGTGGTGCTGATCGGCGAAATGCGCGACCTGGAGACCATTGAGTCCGCGCTGCGCATCGCTGAAACCGGCCACCTCACCTTCGGCACGCTGCACACCAACTCCGCGGCCTCCACCATCAACCGTATCATTGACGTTTTTCCCTCGCACCAGCAGCCGCAGATTCGGGCCCAGCTTTCGCTGGTTCTGGAAGGCATTCTCTGCCAATCACTGCTGCCGCGCGTGGGCGGGAGCGGGCGGGTGATGGCCATGGAAATCCTGGTGCCCAACGCCGCCGTGCGCAACCTGATTCGCGAAGACAAGATTCACCAGGTTTATTCCGCCATGCAGTCGGGCCAGGACCGGTTTGGAATGCAGACCTTCAACCAGTCCCTCGCCTTGCTTTACGTCCAGAAGCAGATCACTCTGGAGACGGCGTTGCAGCGCTCTTCCATGCCGGACGAGTTGCAGGACATCATCAACCGCGGCGTGGTCGCGGCCAGGGCAACGGCCGCGCCTGTGCGCCGTTAAGCAGTCACTCTCACTTTGCTGGTAGGCAACGTGCACGAGAGGAGTCTTTGATATGCCGGTTTTTACGTTCACAGGGACTGACTCCCAGGGGAAGAGAATCTCCGGGGAGCGGTTAGGCGACAGCAAAGCTGCCGTCACCATGCAGTTGCGTCGCGAGCGCATCACGCCCGGCGCCATCAAAGAGAAAGGCAAGGAGTTTGCCCTGCCCAAACTGGGCACGGGCAAGGTGCCCACCAAGGACATTGCCGTATTCTTCCGGCAGTTCTCGGTGATGATTGACGCCGGTCTTCCTCTGGTGCAGTGCCTGGAAATCCTCGCCGCGAACCAGGAGAACCTGTTTTTTCAGAAGTGCCTCACCGGCGTGCGGACCACGGTGGAAGGCGGCTCCACGCTGTCCAACGCCATGCGGCAGTACCCCAAGATTTTTGACGATCTCACCACCAACATGATTGAGGCGGGCGAGGCCGGCGGTATTCTCGATACCATTCTGCAGCGCCTGGCCCAGTACGTGGAAAAGAACGTAAAGCTCAAATCGGCGGTGAAATCGGCGCTGATTTATCCGGTCTCGGTCATCAGCATCGCCGGCCTGGTCGTGGGCGCGCTGCTGAAATTCGTGGTGCCCATTTTCGCCAACATGTTCGCCAGCATGAGCGTTGATCTGCCCCTGCCCACCAAAATCGTCATCGGCCTCAGTAATTTCGTGCGGGACTGGTGGTGGGTCGTGTTTGTTGTCCTCATCGCCGGATTCTTCGGTATCAAGGCCATCCGCAGAGATCCCAAGGGCCGCTACGCGCTGGATAAGTTCCTGCTGAGCTGGCCTGTGATCGGGCAGGTGTTGCGCAAAATTGCCGTGGCGCGCTTTACCAGGACTCTGGGCACTCTCATTACCTCCGGCGTTCCCATTCTGGAAGGTCTGGCTATTACGGCAAGAACCTCCGGCAACGCCGTTCTTGAAGTAGCGCTCATGAAAGTGCGCAAAGCGGTGGAAGAAGGCCGGACCATTGTTGATCCGCTGAAGGAAAGCGGAGTGTTTCCCAACATGGTCACGCAGATGATCGGCGTAGGCGAAGCCACCGGCGCCATGGACGCCATGCTGCAGAAGATCGCCGACTTTTACGAGGATGAAGTGGACGCGGCCACGAAAAATATGCTGACCCTGCTCGAGCCCATCATGATCGGCTTCCTGGGCGTGGTGGTCGGCGGAATCGTTATTTCGCTCTACATGCCGCTGTTCTCAATGATCGCCAAACTCTCCGGGTAAACGACAGACGCAGAGCGCGGCTTTACCCGAGACCGGAACAGGAACAGGCGGAATGGGAGAAACCAGGTTTAACGAACGGGCATGGCTGACATGGCTGGTGAAGGTCCGTGTCATCATTATTTCTTTTCTGCTCGCCGTTGAACTGCTGATCGTCAATCTCACGCCGAACAACGTTCCCGTCCGCCTGTTCATCACCGTCGTTCTGGTCTGGTACACGGTCTCTGTTTTTTTCATCGTCCTGGACTCGCTCTGGCGTGAGTACCAGGTCCAGGCTGTAACCCAGCTTTTTACCGATCTTGCCTTCGTGACCGCGGTGGTCTATGTCACCGGCGGCATCGATACGTTCTTCAACTTCCTCTACCCGCTGGTCATTATCGTCGCCAGCATTCTGCTTCCGCGTTACTGGGCGTATCTCACCGCGGCGGTTTCGTTCATTCTCTTCGGGGCGGTCCTTGAGCTGGTGTATTTTGAGAAGCTGCCTTCGTTCCAGTCGTCGCCACGCGCCGATTCAAAATCTCTTCTGGTCATTATTCTCGTCAACCTCTTTGCCTATCTTGCCGTGGCGCATCTTTCCAGCGCCCTGGCCGCCAAGCTGCGCCAGGCCGGCATGGAACTCCGGGACAAGAGCGGCGAGTTGCTCAGCCTGCAGGCGCTGCTTGAAAACGTGATCCACTCGATCCGCAGCGGACTGATTACCACGGACATTGAAGGCCGCATCACGCTGGTGAATTCTCCGGGACAGAAACTGCTGGAGCGAACCACCTCCGCGATGTACGGCCGCTATGTTTCCGAGTTGTTCCTCGACCGCCTGCCGAACCTGGAGGGCCCGTCCGTGCAGGGTGAAGTGCGCGGCCTTACGCCCGGCGGCACGGAGAAAACTTTTGGCGTGACCGTCAACGAACTGGTCGTGCCCGGGCCGGGGATGATCGGATACGTTTACACCTTCGAAGACCGCACCGAGCTGCGCCGCCTGGAGCGCGAGATCCGCATGCGCGACCGGCTTGCCGCCGTGGGACGCCTGGCCGCGGGCATTGCCCATGAAATCCGCAATCCTCTGGCCTCCATCGCGGGATCGATCAAGGTGCTCGCGCAGATTTCGCCGTTCAATGACGAGCAGCGCACGCTGGTGGAGATCATTACCCGCGAGTCGACGCGCCTGAATTCCATTATTTCTGATTTTCTGGCCTATTCCCGCGAGAAGAGCTACAAGTTTACCCGCGTTGACCTGCTGCCTCTGCTGGAAGACACGCTGGTGCTGCTCTCCAACCGCTCGCAGTCGCCGGAACTGAAGATTGAGCGGCGCTATGCCGTGAAGCATGCTTTCGCGGCTCTTGATGCCGACCGCATGAAGCAGGTCTTCTGGAACCTGCTGGAGAACGCCGTTCGCGCCATGGGCCAGAAGGGGACCATCACGGTGGCGGTCGAGCCGGCCGGAGATTACTGGCGAATCGGCATTCGTGACAGCGGCCCCGGAATTCCAGCAGCCATGATGGAAAAGATCTTCGAGCCGTTTCAGACCGGCTTTGAAGGCGGCACGGGGCTGGGGCTGGCCATTGTTTACCAGATCGTGCAGGCGCACGGCGCCACCATCCACGCGCAGTCCGCGCCCGGAAGCGGCGCTGAATTTGTGATTGAAATCCTCAACGCCCGGGCGGCCGAGCCGCCGGTTTCAGAGATGGCGGACGCGGAGGTCTCGCATGGCTAGCATTCTGGTCTGCGACGATCAGCGCTCCATCTGTGAAATGCTGGACATCGCCCTGCGCAAGGAAGGCCATCGCGTGGAGACCGTGAACGGCGGCGACGCGGCCAAGAAAAAACTCAGCTCCGCCAATTATGAGGTCCTGATCACGGACATCAAAATGCCCCAGACCGACGGCATTGAGGTGCTGCGTTTTGCCCGCGAATCATCGCCGGAGACCTCCGTCATTCTCATCACCGCGGTGGAAGACTATGAGGCTGCCGTCCAGGCCGTGAAAGGCGGCGCATTTGATTACATTCACAAAGGCCCCGGGCTGGTGGAGGAGCTCAGGATAGCCGTCCGCCGGGCGCTGGAAACGCTGGCTCTGCAGCGGCAGAACTTTGCCTTCAAGCGTGACGCGGCCAGCCGCAACTCGCTGGACAACATCATCGGCAAGAGCCCGGTCATTGAGAAGGTGAAGGCCACCATTCGCACCGTGGCCCCCACCGGCAGCACCGTGCTCATTTACGGCGAGAGCGGAACGGGAAAAGAGCTGGTGGCGCGCGCCGTCCATGCCTGCTCGCCTCGCGGTGGCGAGCCGTTTGTCTCCATCAACTGCGGGGCTTTTCCGGAGACGTTGCTCGAAAGCGAACTGTTCGGCTACGTGAAGGGGGCGTTCACCGGTGCCACGCAGAACAAGCGCGGCCTGTTTGAAACAGCCAGCGGCGGCACCATCTTCCTGGACGAAATCAGCGAGATGAGCCCGTCCATGCAGGTGAAGCTGCTGCGCGTGCTGCAGGAGCGAACGATTCGTCCGGTGGGCGGCACGCAGGAAAGCCCCATCGACGTCCGGGTGATCGCCGCCACCAACAAAGACCTGCGTGACATGGTGGCCGCAGGAACCTTCCGCGAGGACCTTTTTTATCGCGTGAGCGTGATTCCCCTGAACGTGCCGGCGCTGCGCGAGCGCCGCGATGACGTGGAGCTGCTGGCCCATCACTTCCTCAAAAAGTACGCCGCGGCGGCGGCAAAGAGCATTCTCCGCATCAGCGAAGACGCCATGCGGGCCCTGCGCGGCTACGACTGGCCCGGCAACGTGCGCCAGCTTGAAAATACCATTGAACGCGCCGTGGCCCTGGAAACCTCAGAGGACCTGCACGTTGACCTGGAGATGGAGCGCCCCCGCGTGCGCGCCATGGCCGCGGTTTCGGCCTCGGGTTCCGGGTCGTCCAATGGCCATCCTCACATGAGCCCGGACGGGCTCGACCTTGAACAATACATTGCCGGCCTGGAGCGCTCGCTGATCGAGCAGGCCCTGGAGCAATCCGGCGGCGTGCAGACCCGCGCCGCAGAACTGCTCAAGGTGTCATACAGGTCGTTCCGGCATCTGTTGAAGAAGTATAACATCTGAGAAGGCAGCGCTCGTTACCAGCTACTCAGGATTTTCTGGGCCGGGACGACGAACGCGAATCTTTCGGTCTGTAACCACCACAAAGCAGCTTGTCCAACTGCTCACGTCTTCGCTGCGAAACACATCAACCAGGCGAGCGATCAAGGCACTCCGGCTGGGCAAACGCAGGCGAACCAGTAGCAATCCATGATGCTTTCCAGGCGCAAAGGCTCGGATGTCAGAAAAATCCAGATCCTGAGTGATCAGCAGCCGTCCTTCATGTTGCGCCGCCTGCCATAGCTCGTCATCGGTGCAACCTGAAAGGTTCTCCATTTCAAGGGTGTGTACTTCGTGCCCAAAGGCTTGTAATTCAGGGCCGATCTGGACTGGTAAATTTTCGTCGAGCTTGATCTTCATTGAAATTGCGGCATAGGCGGGATCGGCAAGTCCTCTTCGGCAGAGGCGGCCGCGAATGCGATCGCAGCCCTGATATCCTCGGGTTGCAGCGCGGGAAAAGCTGCGAGTATTTTTTCGGCTGGATCTCCCGCAGCCAGACTGGCGAGAACAGTTCGCAACGTCACCCGCGTGCCCCGGAATACAGGCTCGCCACCGCAAATCCGCTGGTCGCGAACGATCCGGTCGTTATTACCGTTACCC
>JBLMYN010000365.1:0-18086 GCA_050258305.1 Actinomycetota bacterium | reverse complement strand
AGCTATGGCTCTTGGCACATCTTCGATTGATCCACTCCCGCCACTGAATGTGATCTTCGGGAAATCGCCCGCCATGCAGGCCATCCGGCAGCAGTTGGATAAGATTTCGTCTGCCAACCTGCCGGTGTTGATCCATGGAGAAAGCGGAACGGGCAAGGATGTACTGGCCCGTCTTTTCCACAAGCTCTCTCCGTGGGCTGCAGGGCCGTTCGTGAAGATTAACTGTCCGGCGATCCCGGCTTCTCTGCTGGAAAGCGAGCTGTTTGGCTATGAGCGAGGAGCGTTCACCGGCGCGAACACGGCCAAACCGGGACGGGTGGAAATGGCCCATCGCGGCACGCTGTTCCTGGATGAGATCTCAGAGTTGGATCTGGGCCTGCAATCGAAACTGCTGCAGCTCCTGCAGGACAGCCAGTTCTGCCGGATCGGAGCGCAGGAAGACAAAAAGGTGGAAGTGCGCGTCATCTGCGCAACCAATCGCAAGCTCGAAAAAGAAGTGGAAGCCGGAACCTTCCGTTCCGACCTCTTTTATCGAATCAATGTGCTCAATGTTCACGTTTCTCCGCTGCGCGAACGCCCGGAGGATATTCCCGTTCTGGTGGATTATTTCCTGGAAGCGTACAACGACAAATACAATGCCCGTGCCCGCGCACTCAGCGCTGATCTGATGCGGAAACTCCAGACCTACAGCTGGCCGGGAAATATCCGCGAGCTGGAAAATATCATCAAGCGCTACATCATTTTTGGGGTGGAATCTGTTTTCGCGGACTTGCCGGAAGGCACCGGATCGGTGGTAACTCCAGCGGGCGGCTTTGTTATACCCCTTGAAGTAGCCGAAGGCTCAACTGTTTCTCTGAAGAAGATCACCAAGCAATTGGTGGGAGAACTGGAAAAGCAGATTATCTTGAAATCCCTGCAGGCGCACGACTGGAACCGCAAGAAAACCGCGCAAGCTCTCAAGATCAGCTACCGGGCCCTCTTATACAAGATCCGCGATGCCGGTCTGTCTTCGCGAAGAACAGCGCCGCGGCCCGTGCCGGCGCCCTCGCCGACCGCTCCTGAAAAGCCCGAAATCAAAGAGGATGAAGGGGAAAGACAGGCAATCGCGGTGGGCGGCCGCGGTTAGGCGCCTGCCCCGCTATCAGACGTCCATTTCCCGCTGGACCGTCAATCAGGCAATTCCATATCTTTCCTTACGATTTGAGCGCTTCAGCTACGCGTTGATCGCCCAGATGCTGGGAGAAATCCCTGCGCTCGCGAATGAGCTCTGCTGTCTGGTCAGTGATTAATACTTCGGGAGGAGTTGGATGGCTCAGGAATCCCGTGGGGCTCGCCGAACGTGCATAGGCTCCTGATTGAAAGATGCCAAACAGATCCCCTACCTCAGCCGGAGGCAAGGCGACATTGCGGGCCATAGTGTCAAGCGGTGTGCACAGCGGCCCCACAACATCCACGGTATCGGTAACAGGCGAGCTGAGCTTGTTCAGCAATGCAACGGGGTAGTTGCGCTTTATGGTCTGTCCCAGGTTGCCGGAAGCGGCAAGATGGTGGTGCATGCCGCCATCAAGGATGAGAAACTTTTTGCCCCGCGAGATCTTGATGTCGTTGATGCGGGCGACGTAAACGCCTGCTTCTCCAACCAGAAAGCGGCCGGGCTCAACCACGAATTCAGTCTTGCCAAAGGCCTTATTCTGCTCAATTTCCGAGGCGAGAGAGCGCAACCCAGAACGGAACTGCTCCAGATCGAGCTGTTGCTCGCCGGAGAAATAGGGAATCCCGAGTCCACCGCCGAAGTCGACCGTGTGAATCGGACCGCTGAATTTCTCTGCGACCCTGGTCGCGATCTCAACGCCTTTTCGATATTGATTGATGAGAATCCGGGCGTCAAGGATCTGGGTGCCGGTAAACAGGTGAATACCGGTAAAGCTCAAGCGCCGGTCCGCCAGCGCCTCCGCAATCACCTCTTCAAGAGACTCCTCATCAATTCCGAACGGCGCCGGCTTGCCGCCCATGCGCATGGCGCCGCCTTGCACTTCCGCGCTCGGGTTTACACGCAGAGCTATGCTCGCCTGCAATGATTTTTGCCGGCACAGTTCGCCGATGCGCCTGAGTTCGAGCGGAGACTCCACGTGGATTTCCTTGATTCGATGCCGCAGGGCCAGCTCGAGTTCAGCAACGGTTTTGCCCGGCCCGGCAAAGATGATGCGATCGGTCGGACAGCCCGCCGCAACGGCCTGCTGCAATTCTCCACCGGAAGCGATTTCAAGCCCGCATCCGCGGCCCACGAAAAATTTCAGTATTGCCTGCGTGGGATTGGCCTTGACCGAATAGCTGATGGAAAAAGAGGGCGGCAAGGCGTTGCGAAGAGCACTGAGCTTTGCTTCGAGGATCTGCTCATCATAGATGAACAGGGGAGTGCCGAACTCCTGTGCAATCTGTGACACGGGCAGGCGACCGATGAGCAGTTCCTGCTCCCTGACACTGAAATCGCGGCGAATGATTTCGGATGCGAGATCCACGTCAGAGACCCTCGCGCCGTCTGAGGGCGGGGTAATCGACTTTGCCGCTGGTGGTCTTGGGCAGTTCATCGAGGACGTCAATCCGCCGCGGAATCATATATCGCGGCACCCGCTCGCCGCAGTAAGCGAGCAGCTTCGCTAGCTCAACCTCCCCGCCATCACGAGCCACAACGAAGGCTTTTACCGCTTGTCCCATCATTTCATCCGGAACACCAATTACAGCAGCCTGGCGTACCTGTCCGCTTTGGAACAGGACCTCTTCCACCTCAGTCGGGCTGATGCGGTGGCCGGAGCATTTGATCATGGTGTCGCGCCGGCCAATGTAGTAGAGGTAGCCCTCTTCATCTTTTCGAACCAGATCGCCGGAGTAGCAGACACGCTCCTGGTCGCCCAGTTCAGCGGGCGCCAGGGGATTGGGACGCAGCACTTTGGCCGTGGCTTCCGGATTTCCCCAATAGCCAAGAGATACTGTAGGCCCGCGATGAACCAACTCGCCCACTTCTCCTGGCTTGCATTCCTGGCCGTGCTCGTTGATGACGAGGATTTCAGTATCCGGAATGGCCTTGCCCATCGAGGTCGGACGCCGCTCGAGCTCCTCCGGAGGCAGGAATGTGGATCGAAAAGCCTCGGTCAGGCCGTACATAAGGAATATTCGGGTGGAGGGCAGAACTGTGCGAAGCACCTTGAGGACAGACTGGGGCATGGCCCCGCCCGTGTTTGTAATGTAGCGAAGATGCGGCAACTGGCGCTTCTGCAGCCCGGAACTTGGCTGGGCGAGAAGGCTCCACAGAGTAGGCACGCCGGCAAGGCCGGTAATCTGCTCCTCGACCAGCTTTTCGACCACCTCCCGTCCGAATACAAATTTGATCAGCACAATCGTGCCGCCCTGCTGGATGGCCGTGGTGAGCTGATTCAATCCCGCGTCAAAGCTGAAAGGCAGCGCGGCAAGAATCCGGTCGGTCTCAGTAATGCCGAGATACGTGGACACAATTGTGGCGCCGGCCATGATGTTCGCGTGGCTCAGCATCACTCCTTTTGGCTTACCCGTGGAGCCCGAGGTGTAAAGAATGGCGCCAAGGTCTTTGCTGATTGCCGCGTCAGGCCGGGTGTAATCCGGCTCGGTTTTCAGGAGCTCCTCAAAACAGTACGCGGGAACATTCAAATGACCCGGAGATAGTGTGCCCGTGGTCACAACGGCTTTTAAAGTACTGATCGAATTCAGCGCAGGCGCCAACTCCTCAGCACGGGAGGCCGGGAAAATCAGCAGCTTCATGCTGCAGTCGCGGACGATATGGCCCACCTGATCAGGAAAGAGCTCCGCGTTAATGGGGACGAACACGCCCCCCGCACGCGAGATGGCGAAAATCGAGACTACCTGCGCAATGGACGCGTCCAGGTAGATGCCTACGCGGTCACCCCTTTCCACGCCGGCCAGGCGAAGCGCCGCTGCCAGGGCCTCAACCCGCTGTATCAGTTCCTTATACGCGAGCCGCTCTGGCCCGTGGACAATAGCCAGCTTTTCAGGCAGCCTCCGGGCACTGCTCGACAACATGTGGTGTACAAGGTAATCCATTGATTCTCTGTTCTCCCTAACGCTCGTGATGCGGCAATTCCACGGTTCGAATCTGCGGCGCGCATCTGCTGGTTTCTGAAGTGCAAGTCTTGTGCCAACCACTATTGTTTCCATGGGCTTGTAAGCCGAAAACCAGGTCCTAAACCTGTGCTCCGCAATGGGCTTAAGCAGAATTTGAGGCCGAATCGGCTGACGGAAGCCTTCATCCGTGGCCCCTTACTGTTCCCAGGTTGCAGAATTTTGCACATATTCTGGGGAAAGCGACGAAGCGGGGATACCGGAGATCAGGCGAATTCGCTTCTCAAGGCGCTTTGGGTGGAAATCAGCTTGCTTATCAAAAAGTGAGTCGCAAGTTTGGCGCAGAATCAGGCGGGTAGCTCAGCGGAAGAGCATCCCGATTACACCGGGAAGGTCGTAGGTTCAATTCCTGCCCCGCCTACCAACTTTGTCCGGCCGTGGGTGACGATGGATTCGAAGAAGCAAATCTGGCGGGCTACGGCCCGAAAGGAGGCGCTCTGATGCCTCATCTCACGGACGTGAGGCAACAGGGTTCCAGGCCGCAGGAGTCTCCCCGTAACGGTGATGGACGCGTCAACGCCTATCTCGGACGCGATCTGCTGAGCATCGACGTTGAAGACTATTTTCAAGTCGAGGCTTTTGCGGACAGGATCTCACGCTCCGACTGGCCCAATTTTGGCCTGCGGGTGCGCCGGAATACAGAGCGCATACTCGAACTTTTGGCGGAGTACAGGCAATCCGCGACGTTTTTTGTGTTGGGATGGGTTGCGGAGCGCGAGCCCGCGCTGGTTCGGAGAATCGCGGATTGCGGCCATGAACTGGCCTGCCACAGCCACCTGCACAGGCGCGTTTTCACGCTCAGCCCGCCGGAGTTCCGGTCCGACCTTCGACAGGCCAAAAAAGCGATTGAGGATGCGGGTGGACAGCCCGTTGTGGGCTTCCGCGCACCCACTTTTTCCATTCGCAAAGATTCTCTGTGGTCGCTGGAAATTCTGGCGGAAGAGGGCTTTATCTACGATTCCAGCATCTTCCCCATTCGTCACGATCTTTACGGCATGCCCGAGGCGCCGCGGTTCGCGCACAGCCACCATCTCGCTAACGGCAAGATCATCATGGAAATTCCCCCGAGCACGGTTAGCATCTTTGGGACGAATCTGGGAGTGGCTGGAGGCGGATATCTCCGCCATTTGCCGTTCAGCTATACGCGATGGGGGATGCGGAGACTCCATCAGGAACAGCAGCCGGCCAATGTGTACTTCCATCCATGGGAAATTGATCCGGAACAGCCGCGCATCCAGGCAGGGTGGAAATCCCGCCTGCGGCATTACCGCGGACTCAGAAAAACTGAGCCGCGCCTGAGAAAGTTGCTCACGAGCGGCCGGTTTGAACCCATCGTTGACTACGTCCGTCGCTTTGCAGCGCTGTAGGGCGCGACCGGTTGGCGGCTCCTTCAGCCGTTCGATTCCGGCACGAGAGGCTCTGCGGATTGAGCGCGTCCAGAATGGCTGTATTTGTAATAGCTCCTGGCCGCCGCCTGCCGGCAATCATTGAAAACCACTCCAACCAGCTTTTTCCTGTCGACATGATCGAGTGCGTCACTGAGAGCCTGGCGTCTGGTTTTACCCGATCTCGTTATCAGCAGCAAACTTTCGCAGACTGAAATGATCAGCTCTGTGTCGGCGAGGTCCAGTACCGGTGGAGAGTCCGCCAGCGTCATTTGAAAGGTTTCACTGCTCCAGGCCAGGAATTCCTTCCATTCGGGCTTGGAGAACAATTCCGCAGGAGGCACAGCACTGGTACCTGCAGGCAGAATATAGAGATTGGAGTAATCCGTTCGCACAATAGCAGATTCACAGGGGATACCCTTCTCTAAAATGTCTCCCAGCCCGGCAAACTGGTGCAAGCCCAGGAGCGTGGAAAGGCCTTTTGTGCGCAAATCACTGTCGATCAGAAGCACAGAGCGATCCTGAATTGCGGAATAACACAAGGCCAGGTTCAGTGTAGTCAGGGTCTTTCCTTCTCCCTGCGCTGTACTACTGACCGCCATGGACCGCATTCCATGTTTGCTCTGCTGCTTGAGCAGCCGGGTTCGCAGCGTCCGGTACGCCTCCACTGCTGCCTGTAAGTCGGCGTTGTACTGCCTGGAAAGAAAGGACTTGCCATCTCCGCGAGGCAGGCGGACCAGCGCCGCGTTCTGCAGGCGTGTAGCGGCGACCTGCGGGGCAAGTTCTTCCCCAACTCGTGAAGAGAGCAATGGCTTTGGATTCAAATCGCCCGGGTGCGATGACGGGCGCGCGGGGCTATCCAGGTTCTTTTTCAGGGTGCCAACGAGGTCCTGCACATCGAGTTCCGGCTTCACCACTCTCGGTCCACGGCCCGCGTGCGCAAGCTTGTGCGTTTCATTGAAGAACTTACTCATGGTTTCCCGCCGTTTCTGACCTTAACTGCGATCCAGATTGCGTCATGGTGTCCCCTTCGGAGCTGCTATCGCCGGGCCCTGATGTGCCACTACGGGAACGGCGGGGGAGATATCCAGTAGCGACAGATCATCCACTGCTTCGACGATGAACTCGGGCCCGATTCTGGGAGTTTGCCGGCGCGCAGCGAAGGTCATGGCACGATCACACAGCAGATTGATCCTGCGCGGCACTCCGTTGCTTTGCCGGAAAACTTCCTCCAATGCCAGGGTGGAAAATAGATTGTCGCCCCGCAGTCCGGCAATGTGGAGGCGCTCGGCAACGTAGGCGCGCGTTTCCATCAGGGTGAGCGGCCGCAGCGTGCTGACCACGGCTATACGGGCGCGCAACGCGGCGCATTGCGGCTTGAGCAAAACCTGCATCAGTTCGGGCTGGCCGCAAAGAATGATCTGGAGCACATTCACCGGGTAGCTATCGAGATTGAGCAGAAGCCTTATTTCTTCCAGCAGGGCCGGAGGAAGCAGATGTGCCTCATCGATGATGATCAAAACGCCGCCGCCGCTTACGTGGGCGTCAAGCAGTAACCTGTGAAAGGCGCGGAGCCGCGCCGGCTTCGTGGTGGCATCGCATGCCACTTCCAATTCATCCAGAAGCGTCTCCAGGAACTCATCCTGCTGAAGCAGAGGGTTCACGATAAACGCGGAACGCACTTCGCAGCCGGGTGACGATTCATGGTTGAGAATATGCTGAAGGCAATAGAGTAGAGTAGTTTTGCCCGTCCCGATTGGTCCCATCGCAACCTGAAGCCCTTTGCGCGCAGAAACGCCCTCGAGCAGGCTCCGCAAGGTATTGCGATGCGTCTCCGCAAGGTGCAGAAAGCGGGGATCCGGCGTAAGTCGAAAAGGTTCCTGATTCAGACCGAAGTGAGCCGCTGACATATCCCTTTTATCTTTCTCTCAACTGAAAACCGAGGTTCGAAACCGTGCATGTGGTGACTGGCTTCGCTCACGGAAACATCAAAGTGCAACTGTTGTTCCAAAGCTAAGGCCATGAGAAGTCCTGCGAAAGCAAAGCGTTAACGGCGGCGCGGAATTCAGTCGGTATGGAAATGCAAAATATTTCACATGCATAGGCAGGTTTTTGTGACGGTGGGTGCTCCCGCCTGAAATCGATGGTTATTTTGCGCCTTTGCCCAGCAGAACGACCTTGATGGTCTCAAAAATAATCGTGAGATCGAGAAGAACGGACAGATTCTTGATGTAAAAGAGGTCGAATTCAAACTTTGTTTTTGCTTCCTCAAGAGTTGCCCCGTATTTGTACTTGACCTGCGCCCAGCCGGAAATTCCGGGGCGCACGCAGTGTCTCTGCTGGTAAAAAGGTATTTCCCGTTCCAGAAGCTCGCAAAAATAGGGGACTTCAGGCCGCGGCCCGATCAAGCTCATTTCTCCGCGCAGGACATTAAACAATTGCGGTATTTCGTCGATGCGGTACGTGCGGATGAAATTTCCCAGGCGAGTTACGCGGGGGTCGCCGTCAGCCGTCCATGAAGGTGTGCCTTTCTCCGAGCCTTGCCGCATGGAGCGGAACTTGAAGATCTTGAAAACGCGGCCGCCCAATCCCACTCTGTCCTGGCGGAAAAATACCGGCCTTCCGGTTTCAATGAGAATGGCAACAGTGGTCAGAAGCAACAAGGGCGAAGACAGAACAATGAGCACAAACGAGGCAAGGATATCAATGGTTCTCTTGGCCGCGAGCACCAGCTGCGACTTGGAGAAACCATCAGACATAATCAGCCAACTGGGGCGCAGCCTGTCCAGCATGATGCGGCCGGTAATCCGCTCATACATGGAATGAGCATCTTCAATCGGCAGTCCCTGGACCTTGAGCGCTGTAAGTTCGCGTATTGGCATCACCCCGCGGCGCTCGGCCAGTGAAATCACAAGACGATCAGCGCCGACCCGGGAGACAACTTCCCTCACTTGGGAAATGCCTCCAATGATGCCCGGTTCCGCCAAGGGCGTGCCGATGTTCTCGGCGTCCACATCAAGGAAGCCCACCACCCTGTATTGAAGTTCCGGACGGCAGAGGATTTCCTGGGCGAGGTTGATGCCGGGCTGTCCTGTGCCCAGCATCAGTACGGACTCAACAGGGCGGAAGAACCCGCGCGTAAAACCAAAAGAAAATCGCCACGCAATGATCAGCGACACGGCAAGGAGAGCAGCGAGCACGGTGATTCCGCGCTCCAGGCGCAAGGCTGGAAAACCGTAGTAGAGAAGCGCCAGAACGAGCATTGCGCTGCCCATGGCGCGCACCGTGCGCGCGCATTGCGTTCCCAGGCTGCCCATGGCCTGCATGCCGTACATGTCGCTGTAATACTGGCCTAACTGGCAGACGATGATGACCAGTCCGAAGCGAAGCCATGTAGCATTCTGGCTGAGGTAGTAGCGTGCTTTACCAAAATCGAGGAAATTTGCGAGCGTTGCCAGCACCAGAGCAAGAAGAATGAGAGCAGTTTCAGAGGCGACCAGAACCAGAAGTTTTCGCGGCAAATACTGGCCGCCAACACGGATCAAACTCGCGCCATGCGTCTGCTTGAACCACTTGAGCTTATGTCCGCTCAAGGGCGCCAGCGATTCCGCCTGCAATGTTTCGCCTTGCCAGTAAGAGCCGTTTTTGGGCACGATTGTCCAGCCTTCTCCGGTGTAGCAATCACTGGCTTCCTTGCATTCGTAATTCCAAATGCTTCTTTCATGGCGTTGGGGCAAAACTGCCCAATCTGCTGCTGTTAGCCGCGAAACTCCTTTGTAACAGCCACATTCGGCCTTGCGGTTCGAGACACAAGTCGCAAATCGGGCAGGCGTCCGCTGATGAAGTCTGGACGGTGCAAAGTGTTTCACATGTCAAGTTCTAGGGAAGAGATGCAAAAGTTTTCATTGCATTGGCCCGATTATCGACCAAAGACCTTTAACCAGCCGAGTTTGGCGAGCGGGGGATAGCGGTAAAGAAAATTGTATCCGGCCAGCTTTATGTATTCCGAAAGCAGATACCGGCGGCCAGCTCCATTTTTCCACCACTGGTCCCTGTCAATTGAGCAGTGCCCGGCTGGAGCTGCCCAAAGCAGGATGTCCTTATCGCGGAAGAAAGGAATACGAGAGCAACAAAACTGAATACGGCGTAGATGCAGAGAGGTGCTGACCAGGGCAATGGTACGCAAGGGATCAGCTTTGAGATATGCAGCCAGAGCCTGCAGTTCTCCAAATGTACCGGTTTTGTTGAGGTCCGCCCGCCGAATTAGGCTCTTGCCTCCGGAGATCTCGACCCAGAAATGCCTTCGGGCGGGAGGTGTGGCATCGCGAACTGCCAGCAGTGCTTCACCTGCCACCGGAAGCTCTGCCGTTCGCCTTACGTCGTATCTTGCAACGCTCAGGATGAGTCGGGGCGCCAGGCCTTGCTGAAACAGTTCCAGAGCAAAAGACTTTCTTTCCGGCCGGCCCGCCACCGCCACGATCAGATCACAGGAGCGCGGCCGTTCGCTGACGTCCAGAAAATCGTAAAGTGATTTGAAGAAGTGCAGTTCGCGATTCCTCAGGGCGCATCAACAGCAACCAGTTGAGACATGATAAACGTGTGCTGACGGCGCGCGCACAGCAATGAGATGGTACTGGGGCGATCACAGGGCGGGTCGCGAAGAATCGGCCGCCAGTCGTGGACTGCGCAGCCAGACAAAGGTAAGCAAGACAAACGTCGCGAAGACGAGCACGAAAAACAACCAGCTGCCGTCGATGTGATACCGGGACACCAAACCTGGAGAGATGCGGTTTCCCGCGATCACCAGCAGCGCAATACGCATTGCGTTCGCAGCCAGAGTGGCTGCCAGCCCGGCAAAGTATGCAAAAAAAAGCCGGGTATGGTTCAGCACATTCCAGTCCAGGATAAGCGCAAGAGCAAAGATCGCCTGAAACAACTTGATTGCCTCCAGCCCTCCGCAAGCGAAAATAATGTTCACATTCAGGCTCGGACCCGCCAGCGTTGGCGACGGTCCAAAGAGCAGGTGGAGCGAAGGAACGAACGGGCGGGCCAGCAGATATACGACTTGACCCAGGGCGTGTGAATACCAGGGCCACGCAAATGCGAAAAGACGGTACGGGTAGAACGTGAGCAGGCCGATAGCGGCAGCCAGACATTCGGCGCGGTAGCGTTTGTAAAATCGAAGCCAGATGGGTATCGGCATTAAAACCACCGGAGGAACCAGAACCAGGTATCTCAAGATTGAGAATGTGGCGGGAGGCATGCCGTTCGCGTTTCCGGGGCGCATATGCCCGATCCAGGCGAAAACTGCAAATTCCAGGGCGAGAAAGAAAAACACTCGCCGGCCCGTGATCGGCGATTCACTTCGAGCTGTAATGGAGTCTTCGATCTTCCGCGTATTCAAGCGGCGCCGGACGAGTAGTAGCAGAAGCAACGCGCACACCAACGGAGGCGTGAGATTGCTCAAACCCGGACGGAGCAGGATGACGGCAAGAAAGGTTGCCAGTGTTATCGCAAACGCACATAACGCCGGCTCTGCCTGAAGCGCCGGCACAATTCGAGCCTTGGTCCAGTCAACGCCATTGCGAGTGAGAGAGTGTACCTGCCTCGGCATCAACATTTCTGTGTGCAAGCCCCCAGGGCGCTAGCGGCGATTGGAGCTTTGGCGGCGTATCAGGTATACGCCAGCCACCAGAAACGAAGCCACAGCAAGACCGATGCCGCTCATTTCCGCGGCACTAATCCCGTCATTCTCGTGGCCCTTCCCGTTGTTCGATCCCCACGCGCCGGGGACAACGAACAGCAAAGCAAACATTAGAACGACAATCAATTCAAGTTTCTTCATAGCGGTCTGCTCCAACTGAGTTATGTGCAATTCTTTTTCCAAAGCTGCGACTTACGCCGGCGAGCCCGCTTGAAATCCAGCAAGAGCTTCTCCTTGGATTTCAAGGTCTTATGCATGATTCCTGAATAGCTTACTCGAGGAGTGTGATCATGAGGGTTGATGCTGTTGCAAATGCTTGCATCATGCCGTTATTTATTGATCCGTTAACCCAAAGAACGCGTGACGAGTTGGTTCCGGAGAAGGACCTTGTTTAAGCCGATCTGTGCAGGTTCTTGCAGAAATGAAGTCAAAATTTCCTTAGCCCGGACAGTTGGCGGTTTCTGGCTTGGGTACCCTGCCCCAGGCCCAATGCCTTCATTCTGCAATAACGGGAAAGCAAAAGAACGCAGTCGGCGCAATGGGTGGCAGTAAAAATGCTCTAAGGTAGACTGCTATGGAGACTACCGTGCCTTCCTGGAACCTGAGCAGTGCCGACCTGCTGAAGACCAACATCGAAACGCGCTTTGCAAAGATCGGCATCATCGGAATGGGCTATGTCGGCCTTCCCCTTGCGCTCCTGTTCAGCGAGCAGAAGTTTCGCGTTACTGGATTTGATATCGACAACGCGAAAGTGGAAACCCTGAACAGAGCCGGATCCTACATCGTGCGCATTCCGGGCACCGAGATAGAAGCGGCACAAGCCAATGGCTTCAAGGCCACTACCGATTTCTCGGCGATCTCTGACATGGACGTGGTGATTATCTGCGTCCCCACGCCCCTCAACGAGCATCACGAGCCTGACTTGAGTTTCATCGTCGCTACGGCGGAAGCCATTGCTCCGCACTTGCGGCCTGCCCAACTCGTGATCCTTGAGAGCACAACGTATCCCGGCACGACCCAGGAACTGCTGATCCCGCTCCTCGAAAGGAACGCACGCGGGTTGAAGGCCGCACGGGATGGCCGCGCCGCGGAAAACGAGTTCTATGTCGCGTTTTCTCCTGAACGCGAGGATCCGGGCAATGACACGGTGGCGCGCAGGGATATCCCGAAGGTAATCGGAGGCGTGGGCAAGACCGCGACGGACCTGGCGAGCGCCGTCTATGGCAGCATTTTCAATCGCACGGTGCCAGTCTCTGCGCCTGAAGTTGCGGAGATGACAAAGCTGCTGGAAAACATTTACCGCTGCGTGAATATCGCTCTGGTAAATGAACTGAAGATCCTCTGCATCCGGATGGGGATCAATATCTGGGAGGTGATCCAGGCGGCTTCAACCAAGCCGTTCGGCTTCCACCCGTTTTATCCGGGGCCGGGAATCGGCGGCCACTGCATTCCGCTGGATCCGTTCTATCTCTCATGGAAGGCGAAGGAGTACGACTTCCACACTCGCTTCATTGAACTGGCGGGCGAAATCAATCTCAGCATGCCCTATCACGTGATCAATTTCACCGCAGAAGCTCTCAACAGGCACAAGAAAAGTCTGAATGGCGCCAAGGTGCTTGTGCTCGGAGTGTCTTACAAAAGGGACATTGACGATCTGCGGGAATCACCTTCACTGACGGTCATCGAATTGTTGCAGCAACGCGGAGCCCAGGTCTTCTATAACGATCCGTATTTTGCCTCTGTGGGCCGGGGACGGAAATACGACCTGCAGATGACCAATACGCCGCTCACCGATCTGGGACAGTACGATGCCGTGGTGATTGTTACCGACCACTCCGATTATGACTACGAAGCGATCGTCAGGGAAGCAAAACTCGTCATCGATACGCGGAATGCCACCAGGGGAATCGAGGCTGACAACATCGTACGCTGTTGAGTTTTTTGGGCTGAGAAACTGCAGCCCGGGAAGAACGCCGGCCACACGCGCAACCACGCGAGTGACCGGTTTTTCATGCGTTGCTGGTTTTCCAAGCTGAGGTTTTTAAATTCCGCCGGAGAATCCTCGCGAAGTACTGGTCTTTTCAGAAAAGTCATAGCTGGAGACTTCAATTGCCACACCCACCCTCTCATCTTGAGGTTGGCGGTGGATTCGCAGGACCCTGCCCCGAGCCGTCACCGGGATGGGAGCCGGCGCCATGGTGAGCTTTTCCGGCAGGACAAGCACGCATTCCAGTTCCTGACCCGGTTCCACCAGATCGCTGCGGGTCATGAAGAAGATGCCGCCGGCGCTCACATTGCGGGTTTCGCCGAAGATTTCAGCGGCGACCTGCGGAAGCCGTACACGCACCAGGACCTCCAGGGGCAGCCGCGGCATCTTGCGTCGCTCCGGTTGCTTCAGAGACATAGTTCTTCCAGTCGCAAGCGCGATCCAGCCGCCGCGAGGCTTTTCAACCAGATGGTCGCTGTCTTCATGGTTTTTCTTTTGTGACGTGTGCCTGTGGCAAGTGGCAGCCGGGCTGGGACGTACATGTACCTTCCTGGGTAGCGGAGGGTCTACGTTCGACAACGCCGGACATAAGCAGCGCCTCAATGGCAGGCAAAAGTTCGGAACCCGGTTCATTCCTTGCACGAGCTTTGCCATGCAGGCGGGCCTGCCTTGCTGAGGCCGGATACCGAGAAGGAATGAAACAGAGGCTGCAAACAGACCGTGGTCACGGAGGCTCTTGTATTTGCCAACTCTCGCTTCGAAACCGGGCGCCGTCTGGAGAACTCGTTTGAATGCACAGCAATGGCAGCGAATTCGCGCGGCGATGCCGAGCACGTGGATGCGTGCAAACATTTTCGCAGCCGGGGAAGCGAATTTTCCTGAGGTCCACTCTTTTGGGGTTTGGAGAGAACGGTTGGGTGGAAATTTCAATTGGGGATCAGGTCAAGCGGCTTTGTTGATCGGCAACTTTTTGCATACAGACTAGTAGCCGTTCGGGTTCATCTTGTGCCATCGCCACGCCGAATCAATGATCTCCCGGATCTCTGTGTATCCCGGCTTCCAGCCTAATTCGCCGGCTAATTTCTCTGAACTGGCCACCAGGACCGCCGGGTCCCCTGGACGCCTGGGTACCACCTGGGCTGGAATCATCGACCCGGTAACCTGACGCGCTGCCTCAAGCACCTGAAGGACACTCGCTCCCTTGCCGGTCCCGACGTTGTAGACAAGGTGATCGTGTTGCTTAAGCGCCTCCAATGCGAGCACGTGCGCCGTGGCAAGATCGCTGACATGCACATAATCCCGCACGCATGTGCCGTCATCCGTCGGGTAATCGTCACCGTAGATCATGATGCGTTCACGCTTGCCGAGGGCCACCTGCAGCACAAGCGGTATCAGGTGCGATTCGGGCTGATGAGCTTCACCGCGTTGCTCCGTTGCTCCCGCGGCATTGAAGTAACGCAACGCGCAATAGCGGAAATGGTGTACGCGATGGAACCAGCCCAGCATCTGTTCCACCATGAGTTTTGACTCGCCATAGGCGTTTGTCGGCCGTAGCGGGCTGTCTTCCATAATGGGTAGCCGCTCCGGATTGCCATACACGGCGGCAGTTGAGGAGAACACAATCGTCTTCACGTCGTGAGCCAGCATTGCTTCCAGCAGCGTGAGGGTGTTCGCCGAATTCGTGCGAAAGAAAGCCTCAGGATGTTTCATGGATTCGCCGGCTTCGATGAGACCGGCAAAATGCATGACTGCATCCAACCCGCTTGCCAGGGCGCGGTCAAGTGAGCTCCGATCTTCCACACTGGCCTGCAGGAATTCGGCAGCTTCGGGGACAGCTTGCCGGTGGCCGTGGCTCAGGTCGTCGTAGACCAGTACCCGGTGCCCCGACGCAATGAGCTGCTCCGCTACCACACTGCCTATGTATCCGGCTCCGCCGGTGATCAGCACTTTCATCAGTGTTCGAATCTTCCCGCGAGCAGGCCTGTCTCCGTACGACTGAGCTCGCATTTCAGCAACCACCCGACGGCGTGCAAGTTGGCTTCCTTTAGATCTGTTCCCATTTTTGCACTGCGTGCCGGGCTTGTGAAAGAAAGATCAGCAGAGCCGGGACCGTGAGACGGTTGCTGACGAGCAGTTCATTTCCCCCACAAGCCGGGTTTGCCGCTTGGTGCTTCGTGGCGACATCCCCGCGGCCGTCCTGGGGAGAGCAAGGCACGGCTGTGATTACGAACCAGAGGTGCGATTGCCGGCCGTTGTTACGAAAGTGATGTCCTGCCCCCTCAGACAGCCTGTTCCCTGTCGTTAATCTATCCCAATGCGATAAACGTGATGGATATCACATCTTCCGTGCCCATGAATCGCTAGCATCTTCATTAAATCGGACTATCACCAACATGGTGTGACAATCGCTTTTACTGTGCTGTATATTCAGTGATTTGCAGCGCAACGCCCCCGGTTGCATGCAAGCAAGGAGACTCGCTTATGAGAAAAGGTTCGATCAAGGTGCAAGGCGTAGTCGGGTGCATCGTTCTTTGCGTATTTGTTCTTTTGCCTGCTGCCAGTCATGCGATTCCCGCATTTGCCCGGCAGTATCACACATCCTGCAGTACATGCCATATTGATTTTCCAAAACTGAATGACTTCGGGAAGGCTTTTAAGGATGCCGGCTTTAAATTTCCCACCGACGACGAAGGAATGCTCAAGATCCCGCCTGTCCTGCTGGGGGCGCCAGCGCAAAAAGAGGAGTTCCCTCACACTATCTGGCCGGGAACCATTCCGGGCATCCCGCCAATTGGCCTGCGGATGAATTCGTTTTTCCAGAACACCAGCGGCAATCGCGGGAACTTTGACTCGCTCGTTCCGCCCGGAGAGGTGCCGCCGTTTATCCCTAAAACCGATTTCAGCTCGGGGGTATTCAGCATTTTTGCCGCCGGAAATTTCGGCAGCGACATTGCATTCTGGGTGGATGAGGATTTCAGCATTGGCGGCGACAACACGGCCGGCGGCCTTGGCGACGGATATTTGAAGTTCGTCAACATCGGCCACCTGCTGAAGCTGCCTAAAGACACTTTAAACCTGCGTGTGGGCCGCTTCGAGATGGACCTGCCATTCAGTCCGGCGCGCAGCCACAACATCAGCGGCTGGGATATCTTCGACCAGGCCAATCTTGGCGCCCAAAATCCTGCGTTTCCTCAGAAGAACGTCAATAACCAGTTTACGATGGGCGATGCCATGAACGGTGTTGAGTTGAGCGGCGGCCATTTGTACCGTGGCTATCACTATTCGTTTTCGGTCTTCGACCAGAACACGAGTGGACTGAATCAGGCCAGCAACGGCAGTGATTTTGTCAGTTCTCCGGTCGGATTTGCCTCCGATTCCAACTTCAAGGACCTTTATGGCCGGTTTGAGTACCGCTGGAACCTTGAACGAGACAAGGCCAGCCGTGAGGCCATTCAGGCTGCCGGCACCACCGGGCCACGGGACCACACGTACCTGAGCCTGGGCACGTATTACTTCTACGGCCGGTCCGTGCAGCGCTTCAGCGGAGAAGACCTTACCGGAACACCGGTAGTGCTGACCGCCCGTGAGCCTTTCTACCGTACCGGTGGGGACTTCAGCTTCAACTACCACGCGTTGAACCTCTACGGGCTGTTCATGTACGGACACGATACCAACCAGCTGCCGATCGATATTACGGGCACGCTCGTGCCTCTGCCCGTTGATCCTGCGGGGCCGCTTCCCGTTGGGTTCGTTCATGGCAGACCAGCCGCGTTCACCGGCGGATTCATCGAGTCCGACTACCTGGTTTATCCCTGGTTCGTGGCCATTATGCGCTGGGATGCAGTGAACTCGTGGGAAGACCGCGTCAACGGACTTGCCTTGAATACGTCCACACCGTTTGCCCT
This sequence comes from Actinomycetota bacterium, assembly GCA_050258305.1. Classification (GTDB taxonomy): domain Bacteria; phylum Acidobacteriota; class Terriglobia; order Terriglobales; family Acidobacteriaceae; genus Angelobacter. Next base: position 935 of record JBLMYN010000365.1, on the reverse strand, counting down.
GCCGTTCCGTGGCACGCGGAGCCGGTTTACTCCGGGCGTGCAGTTCCTGATTCACGCCAACATCAAGGCTTCCTTCGAATACCAGATCAGGCCACAGCAGTTTGTAACCGTGACTACTGACCCGATTACCGGCTTGCCGATTGCTGTTCAGCCATTCCGGACCAATACCGAAGTGGTGGCGCTGGAATACGTGTTCTAAAGAGATTCATGAAAAAGGACAAAAACTAATGAGAAGCAAACACCTGATTACGATTGCTGCATTCGCACTCATGACCGCACAGCTCTCGATGGCGGGCACTGTCAAAGGCAAGGTCGCACCGGGGAAATCAGTGGTGTACCTGCAGGGCGCATCGGTAGAACCGGTGGCCGACAAGAAGGTCACCATGGACCAGAAGGGCCTGCAGTTCCAGCCCCACATCCTTGTGGTGCAAGCTGGAACTACGGTGGAATTCCTGAACAGTGACTCGGTTCAACATAACGTCTTCTGGCCGTCAATCTCGGGCAACAAAAAGATGAGTCACAACATGGGGACCTGGCCGCAGGGCCACAGCAAGCCCTTCAAGTTCATGGAACCTGGCGTGGTGGCTTTGCTCTGCAACGTGCACCCGGAAATGTCCGGCTACATCATCGTTACTCCGGGCCCGCACTTTACTGAGACCGCGGCAGACGGCACCTACACGATCGCCAACGTTCCCGACGGACAGTACACCGTGACCGCCTGGCACGAAGGCAAGAAAATCCAGTCAAGGAAGATCACAGTCAGCGGTGATACAACCGCCAATTTCACGTTGAAGTAGCCTCCTGTGCGGGATGGCTGCGGAGCCATCCCGCGTTTCTTACGCTAACCGACGATCATGCAGAAACGATTCAAAGACAAACTGGTGGACCGGGATTGGCTCAATACCAATTTCCCGTGCATGATGGCCTGCCCGGCC
>JBLMYN010000364.1:0-3603 GCA_050258305.1 Actinomycetota bacterium | reverse complement strand
CGCATCAGGAACTCGGGCTTGGGGGGCACCACGCCCATGTTACCCACCACCGGCTCAACCAGGACTGCGGCCAGTTGGTGCTGGTGCCACTTGAAGGCGCTTTCAAGGGCTTCAAAGTCGTTGAAAGGGATGGTGATCGTCAACTCTGCCAACGCGCCAGGGACTCCCGGGCTGTCCGGCAGGCCCAGCGTTGCCACACCAGACCCGGCTTTAACCAGCAGGCTGTCGGAATGCCCGTGATAGCATCCTTCGAACTTCAGGATCGTGTCGCGCCTTGTCGCTGCGCGCGCCAGCCGTACCGCCGATAGAATGGCTTCTGTTCCCGAATTCACCAAACGCACGCGCTCAATTGAAGGGAACGCCCTGGTAATTTCCTCTGCCAGGGCAACTTCGGCCTCTGTTGAGGCCCCAAAACTGGTTCCTGTCCCCAGAACCTCGGAAAGCGCCTTCATCACTTCCGGGTGACAGTGGCCCAGGATCAAGGGTCCCCAGGAAAGCACAAAATCCACGTATTCATTTCCGTCCACGTCCTTTACGTGAGCCCCCCGGCCGCTGGCCAGAAATACTGGCGCTCCGCCGACCGCCCGGAATGCCCGCACCGGCGAGTTCACACCGCCCGGCATCAGTTGGATTGCCTTACGAAACAATTCTTCAGATTTTTCGCGCACGTCACCACCCTGATCAGATTTGTTGAATTCCAAATAAACCTTGTCCTAAGCCTGCCCCGCCGATTGCATTCCCATCCGCTTCCAGACGGCGTGAGTTGCCGTCTCCACCAGGTACTTCGGCAGGTTTCTGAAGAGACGCCCGGGAAGTCCGCGATATGCCTGGTTGCCTTCAATCATGTCCTGAAAAAGGTTAAGAAATGTCTTGCTCCGGGCACAAAGTTGGACCATGCGAGTGGTCATGCTGGCGCCCAGAAATTCACCACGGTAAAACCTTGGGCAGATTCGGGCGCCCAGCATCAGTTTGCTGCCAAACTCGTCCCATACCTTTCGGGAATACGAAAATCCCTCCACGATCGAATCCGCCAGCAGTTCACCTGATCGCAGGGCAAAATAAAGTCCTTCGCCTGTAACGGGATCTGTCAGCCCCGCGGCATCTCCCGCAAGCGCCCACCCGTCCCCCTCCAGCCGCATAGAGGCCCAGCTTTCGGTTTCCAGAGAGGGCAGAAGGTGGCTGAACACGGGCGCCGACTCTGCGGAATAGCCATGGCGTTGCATGAAGCCGCAGAGGTTTCGACGTAAATCCGGCATTCTTGCATCACCCACCTTGCCGCAGATCCCCACAGATAGATGGTTCGACCGCGGGAACGACCAGGCATAGCCCTCAAAATTCTCGAAGAACTCAACTCGCAGCAAGTTCTCATGCCCCGGAACGAAATAACCAAACGTCAGCATGAAGTCTTTTGCCTTTAGCGCTCCCGCCAACTCGTTTCTCAAACCGCTGCGGGCACCCGCGGCAACAATCAGGTGGTCGGCTTCATAGATAGCAGTCCGCCCTCTCAAGCGCCACTTGTTGCCCAGCCGCGCGGCGCTGATCACACGGTCGTTCACCACCTCTGCGCCTGCGTTCAGGCAGCGTTCGAGAAGTAGATGGTTCAGTTACCTTCTGGAATAAATGGCGAGTGGCTCGCGCAAGTTGAGATGCGCCGTGGCGCCGCCGGGCGCGCAAACCTCCATTTTCCACACAGGGTTTGCCAGGTCAGTGGCCTGCAGAAGAAACGGATATTCTCTTAACGCCTTGTGGCTTAAACCTCCGCCACAGGGCTTCTCCCATCCGAGTTTCTCTTCGAAGACAACAACACGTACGGCCTCCCGGCCGTTTTGTGGCTCGGCGGCGCCTTGCAGCAGCCGAGTTGCGGTCATCGAGCCGGCAGGTCCGCCACCGACAATGGCAATCGTCCTCAACCTGTAAGCCCCATCCTTTCCAAATGTTAGAATATCATGGGTTTTTGCGCAGTGTAAGTTCCTCTATCGCCACAGTTAAGCCAGCCGCCACTGCACATGCTAGAATAAGCCTGTGAATTCCAGGAACCCGGCAAGGCGCCCTGCACTGTCCAAAATTCTGCGATTGGAAGACGCTTACAAGGCCATTGACCAGCACAAGGCCCGCGGGGAGCGCGTCGTCTTCACCAATGGATGCTTTGACCTTTTGCATCCCGGGCACACGCGTTATCTGGCCGATGCCAGGAAGCTCGGTGACCTCCTGATTATTGCCGTCAACAGTGACCGCAGCGTTCGCGGCCTGAAGGGCAAAGGCCGGCCCATCTTCCCGCAAGAAGAACGCGCTGAACTCCTGGCCGCGCTTGAGGCTGTGGACTACGTAACTATATTCGACGATCCCACGCCGCAGGCCGTGATTGCCCGCATGCTTCCCGACGTGCTTGTAAAGGGCGCCGGATGGGGTCCGAATGAGATTGTGGGGCGCGCTGAAGTCGAAGCTGCCGGCGGGCGCGTCGTTTCCATGCCGGCCGTTCCCGGTTTCTCCACGACAGGCATCATCAACGCCGTGCAAAAGATTTATGGCTAAGAGCCCTCAGCTTTAATGGCCTCCATTCAACCATTGCTCCAAACGATTCTCGAGCATCCCGCGTTCCGGGCGGCGCAGGATAGCGCCCAATCGCCAGCCGCCGGAGTTGCGGGCGGCATCTCGATTTCCGGGCTGACCCGCCCGGCCAAGGGAATCGTGACAGCGCTGCTTGCCCACCGGCTAGGAAGGCCCGTCGTCATTCTCACCGGCGACGATGACGCTGCCGATGGACTGGTCCGGACGGCTTCCACCGCGCTCGATTGGCTGGAGCCCGGCGCAGGCGCGTCCGCCCTCTCTCTTTCCGCGTTTGACTGCTCGCCTTATGAATCCCGCTCTCCGCATCCCGACATCCTGGAGCGCCGTGCCGTAGGGCTTTGGCGCCTCGCCTGCGGCGGGACCCGCGTGCTGGCTGCGCCCTTGTCCGCCGCATTGATGCGCTACCGCGGTCTCACCTTTTACAGGTCTCTCGCCCTGCAATTGAAAGTCTCCGACGAGCTTGCGCCCGAAGACCTCGCTGAGCACGTGCTGAGGGTGGGTTATGAGCCCTCTGAGCCCGTTTCCTCCGTGGGGCAGTTTTCGGTCCGTGGCGGTATTGTGGACATCTTCCCGCCCGAATCCGCATGGCCAATCCGGATTGAGTTTTTCGGTGACACGATTGAGTCGATGCGCGAGTTTGACCCCGCAAGCCAGCGTTCAAGGAAGAGCATCGCGGACATCCTGGTTCTGCCCCTCACGGAAGCCGCCCCTCCCTCAGATTTCTTCGACCGGCTCGTTCATGTACTGCCAGAGCGGAATCCCGAGGGGCGTGAGGTCCGGCTGCCGCCAGGCTGGTCCGATTCGTACTCGGGGCCTTTCCCGGGCTGGGAGTTTTATGTGCCGCTTGTTGAGCCGCATCCAGGCACGTTGTTTTCGCTTCTGGACCGCCCGGTTGTTCTATGGGACGAGCCGGCAGACCACCAGGCGCAGTTCACCGAATTTCTCGAAAGCCTGCAAAACGGTTTCGATGCGGTTCGCGACGTCTCGCCGCAGCCGCCACAGCCGCAGGAACTCTTCCTGACATGTGAGGAATTT